>JAZNLK010000021.1:0-2569 GCA_045579055.1 Clostridia bacterium | reverse complement strand
AGAGCTGCCGACACAATCGACAGCTCCGCATTCTTACATCAAATCGCAGACCATATCCGCGTACTCTGCAGGATTTTCGATTTCCAGACCTGCAATCAAAAGGCTCTGAGTATAAAGAATTTTTGCATATTTCTTTGCCTTTTCCTTATCCGCTTCATATGTCGCCTTCAGAGATTCCATCACCTTGTGTTCGGGATTAATTTCAAGAACTCTCTCTGCCTTCACCTGACCCATTTCTTCACCGCCGGGCATATTTTTGAAATACTTTTCCATTTCAAGGGTGATAGGTCCATCTGTTGTCAAACAAACAGGATGACTTTTGAGTTTTGTTGAAAACCGAACCGCAGAAACCTTTCCTTCAAGTGCATCTTTAAGGAAATCAAGAAGTTCCTTGCTGTCTTCTGTCTTTTTCTCGGCTTCTTTCTTTTCTTCTTCGGTTTCAATTCCCAAATCCTTGTCATTAACCGACTTGAACTGCTTTTCTTCATAGTTCATCAGCATCTGAACCACAAAATCATCAACATTATCGGTCATATACAGGATTTCATAACCCTTATCCTTGATAATTTCCGTTTGAGGAAGCTGATCAATCTTTGCAACACTGTCACCGCTTGCAAAATAGATATACTTCTGTTCTTCAGGCATACGGCTCACATATTCACTAAGCGACACAAGCTTCTTTTCTGTTGACGAATAGAACATAAGAAGGTCAGAAAGCAAATCCTTCTTCATTCCAAAATCATTCACAACACCATATTTAAGCTGAATACCGAATGCATTATAGAACTTGTCATAACCTTCACGGTCGTCGGTCATCATCTTTTTAAGCTCGGCTTTTATCTTCTTTTCAATATTATTTGCAATAACCTTAAGCTGCTTATCGTGCTGAAGAATTTCTCTTGAAATATTAAGCGAGAGATTCTGAGAATCCACAACACCCTTGACAAATCTGAAATGTTCGGGAACCAGGTCGGAACACTTATCCATAATCATAACTCCGCTTGTGTAGAGCTGCAATCCCTTTTCATAATCCTTTGTGAAATAATCATACGGAGTCTTTGCAGGAATAAACAGCATCGCCTTATATTCCACAGTCCCCTCAGCACTTATGCGAATCACACGGACGGGGTCTTCCATATCATAAAAATGTTCCTTGTAGAAGTTTTTACATTCCTCGTCCGAAACGTCAGACTTTGTTCGTTGCCAAATGGGAACCATGCTGTTTACGGTTTCATTTTCAACATAACTCTCCGTCTTGGTCTTTTTGTTTCCGTTCTCGTCAACCTCGTCAGTTTCAACACTTCTTGTCTTTTCAATATCCATCTTAATTGGATATCTGATGTAATCGGAATACTTCTTCACGATACCTTTGATTCGGTATGTCTCAAGGAACTCGCTGTAATTTTCATCATCACTGTCGGGCTTTATATACATTATTATGTCAGTTCCTACGGAATCCTTTTCGCCCTCTGTTATTGTATAACCGTCAGCTCCGGCTGACTCCCATACAAAAGCCTTATCCGAATTATAAGCCTTTGACACAACCTTAACCTTGTCGCTAACCATAAATGCCGAATAAAATCCAACACCGAACTGACCGATGATATCAACATCTTCATTCTTTGCTTCCTGCTCTTTGAGATCATTTTTAAACTTAAAGGAACCGCTGTTTGCAATAATACCCAAGTTCTTTTCCATTTCCTCTTCGGTCATGCCGATACCATTATCAGAAACCGTTATTGTTCTTGCATCTTTGTCAATTCTCACATCAATTTTAAAATCGCTTCTGTTCATTCCAACCTTATCGTCAGTCAAGGAAATATAACAAAGCTTATCAAGTGCATCACTTGCGTTGGAAATGATTTCACGGAGAAAAATTTCCTTGTGTGTATAAATTGAATTAATCATCAGGTCAAGAAGTCTTTTTGACTCCGCCTTAAACTGTTTTTTAGCCAATACAATAACCTACCCTTCAATATTAGTCTACAAGAAGGTATATTACCACTTTTTATCCAGAAAGTCAATAAAGGTCAGATATTAAGTTTTTGTAAACTTTAGTCCACCTTACTAAAATCTCTTTCCCAAAACAGAAAATATCAAAAATTTTCAAGTTTTTTTAAAAAAGGACTTGAAAATTTCCCAAAACTGTGTTATCATATTTGAGTTGCAGTAATTATGCAATATGAGGATTAAGCAATGTGCTCCTCCTCGGGGTGCCTCTCCCGTGTAAAAATTTGAGGTTTGTATGCGGATGTGGCGGAATTGGCAGACGCGCATGGTTCAGGTCCATGTGAGAGCAATTTCATGCAGGTTCAAGTCCTGTCATCCGCACCATAAATCAACTCAAAAGTTGATACAACGGAAACCGCTTGATTTCAAGCGGTTTCGCTGTTTTTACGGGTATTTTTTACTTTATTTAAAGCCACATTTTTCTTGAGAAAATTTGATTTAGACCCCCGGGGGGTCTAAATTCAAGATTTTATTTTTGCCCAGACCCCCCTAGACCCACTTTGGGATTTTTTAGACCCACCTAGACCTACAGACCGTCCGAGAAAGTAGAATTAAACTT
>JAZNLK010000020.1:0-28442 GCA_045579055.1 Clostridia bacterium | reverse complement strand
GATAAAGTGGAACCACAGTATCTTCCGCATCTTCAAAATACGGATTGTCACAAACAAACTGAACAACAAAGGTCGCAATCTGACCCTTGAGAACTCTTGTCACGTCCGGGCATTGTACCTGATTGCATTTAATGCGGCGGTCTGTTTCCCCATTTCTTATAAACAAAAAACCAGCCTTATCAAAAACCTGTAACGCATTTTGCAAAACCTGTAATGCATCATTGTCGCAAACCTCCAGCGCAATGGTGATACTTCTGGCAACAGCTCTGGAATTCAAGGTTTGTTGACCGTCATACCCGGAATAAACTGCAGTTTCAAACTCTTTCGAAACAAGTCCCAGTCCTTCAATAGCCGTCACTCTCAGACAGGATTGTCCGTCACCACTCATTTCCACCGTTCCGTTCTCATTCTGATAAAACAACATAAGGCTCAAATCAACTCACTCCTCTCAGTTTATCCATAATAGCTGCATTTCTTGCTGTTGCCAGTTGTACACTTGTTGTATCCCTGGATGCATTGAATGTATAGTTTGTGTTATATATATTTGATGTACTCTCAACCACACTATCCTTCACCAACTTTATGCCGGAAACAAATTCAGAAGCAAGCCCGTTCACAAAATCAAGAACCTGATTTCTTGCCTCTTCCATTACCTTTGCAATGCTCGTTTCAATTCCATCGTCAAAGGCATCTCCCAGTTTTTCTCCAAACATATAGTATCCGGGTGGAACGTCCTCAAAGTTTTGTTCCAGCTGTTTCAAAAACACATTCTGCGTACTACCTGCATCCGCCGGATTATACGCGGCAATTCCTGCCTCCTCAAGACTTTCCCGGTTCAGAATACCGTTCAATTCTGAGGCAATACTATCCGCAAGCGTAATCTTTTTGCCATAACCCTCAGCAAAAGCCCTCCTGACCTCATCATCAGCAGCAAGTAGCTTCTGCATAACCGAAACAGCCTCACCAACGTCCATTTCCGCAATTTCTGAAAAGAACCTGTCAGGCATATATCCCAAGCCATCAAGCTTCAGAACCATATCTCTGAACTGCTCCAGGATTTTTATTTCGTCCTTGAAGTCATTAATCTTTTCAGAGTGGAACACCATATCTCCACCGCCGGGACCGGCACCCAAAAACCTTACTGTTTCAGAATCAGTCCACGGCGTTCCGTCTTCCATAAGATTATCCGCCAGCTCATCCTTCAGTTCTTTTATCTTTTGAGCGACTTCAAGCTGTTTTTTTGCCGCCTCAATTTGTTCTTCAACGGCCTCATCCGCCAAACGCCGGTTATACTTTATAATTTCATCGGTGACCTTATACCACAAATCAGAACCTTGTCTCAGGTTTTCATCTCTGTACTTTTTCAGCTTTTCATAGTATTCCTGCTCAGTTATCAGCAAAAGCTCTTTTGAATTTTTCAGATTGGCAAGCTCACGCTTTTGTCTTTTTTTTGCCAGATTGGCGGCATTCTTTTCTGCATTTTTGGTGAGAGTTTCCAGCTCAACATAAACATTTTCCATAGCCGTCACGGCAAGGAATGAATTTTCATCAAGACCCACACCTATGCCCGCCGCAAGCATTTTTCCAATGTTATTTTCACGGGCTTTCTTTTCCAGCCCATCAATATATTCCTGAAAATCAAATGCCATATTAATCTCCATAGCCTTTCCGCCCACAACTAATTATTGTAACCCCCTTGCCCTTATCCGTGGGCGAGATAAGGCGTATAATGGAGATTACGCACATCGTCGTTTCGCACAAGGTGCGAAAATTTCGACGGTGCAATTTAAATCACTGCCGCAGGCGGCTTGCATTGCAAGCCCATAGCCTTTCCGCCCACAACTAATTATTGTAACCCCCTTGCCCTTATCCGTGGGCGAGATAAGGCGTATAATGGAGATTACGCATATCGTCGTTTCGCACAACGTGCGAAAATTTCGACGGTGCAATTTAAATGTTGAGAAAAGGAATACGGAATCAAGCCACTCAGAACACCTTCTCCAGTTTCAGAACCGTATCCATCTCCCGTTCTGCCTCCGTTCTCGAATCCGGCAAACGGTATTTTTCCTTCATCTTTCCATAAAACTGCCTCAGGTTCATATCCTTTATCCGTGATATATCCGTACTTCTGTAAGAAACAATTCTCGAAAAACGGCATTCCTCACCCAAAGCCGCAAGCAAAGCAAGAAACTTCCACCAATGCATAGTATTTCGGGATAAATCAATTCCGAACTCGCTCAGAAAGCTTGCCCACACATAACCGAAATCAGCCTTCAAATCAAAGAGCGGAGCCTGAAACCCATTATTTTTTTCGGTTTTCCCCGAATTTTCCCCACCGGAATAAAACCACAGAATTTTCTCAATCGCACCAATGGGATTTGCAGGCAGGACAGGATACGCAAGGGACAAAACTTTTGCAAGAGCGGCTTCAGGCAAAGCCCTACGAAAAAAAATCAACTGTTCAATTTCAATCCACAGCGAAAAATCCGTGTTTATCTCATATTCTCTGCCATCAATCACAACCGTCTCGCAGGGCTTCAGAATTCTATTCATCCTTCAACACCCCATCAACCTCAAGAGCAGTGCGAATTTCCGAAAGTGCGTAGCATAAAAGCCCCGACAACTCCTGAACACTCAATTCCCGGTTTTCGGATATTTCTTCAAAAATACTTTTACCGATAATTTTTTTCAGACATTCCGCCAAAAAGCTTCCCACTTCTGCAAGAATATCTTCAGCATCCTGTCCCGACCGGCATAAATGATCCAGCTTTTCCTTTGCATCATTCCTGATTTCAGCACAAAGTCCAAGCAACTTTTCATCAATCCGGAAAAAGTATTCCTTTCCGAAAACTTCAATTCGAGCCCGATTTTCGTGGCATTCCGTTCCGTATTCCATAATCCTATTCCTCCACAAAAGTGCAAGTCTGCCAGTTATCGTCACTCTGGGCTTTTCCCATTACCTTCTCGCCCTTTACTCTGAATGTGCCACTGTATTTGTAGGTTTCCAGACCGTTTCCTTCACTTTCAGCGATAACCGCAAAATCACGCTTTATTGCAGAGTTTTCACTATCTGCAAGATCAACCATAATAATAGGTCTAACCGCATCTGCACCAACCTTTTCCTCATCAAAAATCCCGATTATATCCGAATGCACCGCATCATCGCTGAATCGGTCGAACCCAAAGGATATAGACGGAGTGTAACCCACAACGTCAGTCTGCTCAAATTCCTCATCCACATACTGTCTTGAATATTCCTTTGGATTCTTTGCTGTTGAAATCTCGTCAAAACCCTTCATCCTGTAAAAGGTATAACCGGTTTCTCCGCTATTTTCGGCAGGTACTCCAAAAAAAGCAAGCTTCTTACATCTTTTGATAATTTCTGACATATATTCTCCTCCTCAAAATAACAGCAGAGAGTGCAATTCAACACCGTCCGCACCCTCTGCACACAAATAATTCAATTTATGCCGATGGCTGTTTTTCGGTATAAAATACAAATCTTAATTCAGCCTCAATCCTCACATCCACACTGGCCGTCTGAACAATCCTGAACCCCTTTGAAAGTTCCAGCACACACGGAATCTGACCGTCCTCTGCCGAAGGCAGAACACCCTGTGAATTTTGTTCCGAAAGCCACTTTTCAAAAGCTTCACACTCCCGTGTCACCGCAATATTCCGTTTTGCAACAACACCGTAGCTTTTGCGTATGGACAAAACAAACCGTTTTTCACAAAGCATTCCTCCGTCAGCATAACGTTTGACAATCCCCATATCAGCAGTAGTGTCCAGTGAACAAGCCGACGGCACCCCGTCAAGATAATTCACATTTATTTCCTTTCCATCAAAAACAGGACATTCGGAAAGATATTCAATCATTTGTTCAATCACAACAATCAACCTCCGGAATCAACGATACTCATATTCCGCTTCAAGATGCCAATGGGGATTCAAGCCGTATGTATTTTCAGCAACAACAGCAATTTTTCTGCATTTGTCAATGGGTAACTCATCATTATCCGGAACTCCGAAAAATATAAGATCTCCCACATTAACTGCATCAATCAGACCATATTCTATTCTGACATCAAAGTTATCACAAAAATACACACCTTTTTGGGAATTGCGGATACGCTTCATTCTCCGTACCCACGCAGGCACCGTCTTTTTTTTGACATAGTCACCTTCCTCTTTGGAGTAGGCAAAAATTGTAACCCTTTCATTTACAATCATTCAGCCACCCCCGCAAAGAGAACTCCCAAATGACCCAATCGCTGAAGAACAATTCTACGGACTTTGCCCCTGAATTCATCCCCATCCGAAAACGTAACCGAATATCCGTCTACTCGCTCACTCTTTATGCCGCTGTTCTTTTCCGAAACAAAAAGCAGTTCCGCAATTTCACAAAGACATACCAAAAGTGTCTCCGAAGGAATTTTCCCAAATTGGTCAGGAGCAACAAAACCGCTCAACTCCCGTTCTGCCGCCAAAGCAAACCGGTCAAAAACATCCCGTGACAAAACGCCGTTTTTTCCGCCGCAGAACACATTGAAATAAAACTCAAACGAAAGATTATTTTTCATTATTCTTCTCACCACTTTCAGCCTTTTGCACAGTTTTTGTACGTTTTTTCGGAACGGAAGCCTTTGTTTTCAGCATATTCTCAGTCTTCAAACCCACAAATCGCATACCAAGCCCCCTGCTCACAGAACTATACTTCAGCCTTGTGAAGATAAATGCCTTTTACTTTGTTTTCATACACATCGGCAATACCGTAGGAACGGTAGAAGAACTTCCACGCATCGGATGTCTGATTTTCATCAGGAGAAACAACCTTGCTCACCAGATGCTTCTGATACTGAATCGCTGCTGACTTTTCAATAACCATAAAGTTAATGTTTTTGCCGTTTGCTTCATCCTTAACAAAATGTCCGGCTTCCTCTCCGCCTGTTGAACCGTCATAAAGGTTAATGGCTGTATAAAATCTGCTCTGAGGCACCTTGACAATAAGGCTGAATGAATCCAGAACAGCCTTTGACTTTGTGGTGTCAATATTCATAACTCCGTTATAAAGAGTAGGAGTAATAAACAAAATTCTTGACTCCATAGGCACTTCATTTTCATCCAGCTGGTTCTGTGCCGCAATGAGTGCCGCAAGAGTATCCGCAGGGTCAGCAAGAGATGCCGAAACAGCTGTGATTCCCTCAGTTCCGGCATACTGTGCAAAACGGAAAGCATCAATTTCGGGTGCAGCCTTGGTTCTGATGAACTCACCCGAAAGCTGACCGAAAGCAACCCCCGCCGTCTCCTCGTTATCCATTGCATCAACAGTAAATGAACGACCTCTTTCATAATTGAAAGTCACCGTCTCATTGGTGAGTGTAACATCACCGCTGACATAACCGTTCTCACGGCTGTAATCCGCAAGCCCGTCCATACTCATTTTGGGAATGATAATCTCATTTGCGTTTGCACCCATTCTCACAAGACGATTGTTGCCGTCAAGAACAGATGTAACCGATGAAACCTTATACACCTCATCAAGTGTATCAATATACTTTTTAAACTTTGAAATTGCATTTGCCATAAAAATTCCTCCTGTTCAAATTTCCGATTAATTCAATACCGGAGCTTTTCTGCTATGCACGGTCCAGCCCCATAATTTCCCGAACATCGCTTAGGCTCAGGTCACCGCCAAAACCCGAGGTCGAGGCAACAACCGTAGGAACTCCACCGACAGGCACAAATAAATTTGTCTCTTCCCCGGTGAGCTTACCGAAAATCTCCTTATCAGACATACCCTGATTTTCTTCCGCCTCCAGAGCCTTTGAAAACTTATCCAGCAGCCCGTTTTTTGTGTACTCATTCAGAAATTCCGCATCTCCCACAGCAGCATTAAAACGTTTTTCGACCGCCATCTGACGTTCAAGATTCTCATCACTGATTCTTCGGTCGTCAATGACTTTTTGCAGCTCGTCTATTTTTGATTTCATTTTTTCTGCCTCACACTGACCTTCCCTGAGTTCAAGAATCTCCGTTTTCATACGTTCTCCCTCTTCATTTGCGGTTTCCAGTTCCGCCTTCACCTCATCAAAACCTTTTTTTGCTTTTCCGATGTCCGCAGAATTGATATCAAGTATCTTCTTCAATTGCTCATCCGAAATACCCTCAACAATTCCTCTCAAATCTTCTCTTGTCATAGCTACAACATCCTCTCTTTGAAAATTCTGACATTTTCTTTTTCCTTTCAGTTTGTTATCGCAGTATCTTTCTGCAAAAGGTCGGTAGTTTAGCGTCGTTCCGGACAAGTATTACATCTTTTTCATATTTTCTCTGACCTTTTCTTTGGCAACGGCTTCGTCCTCACCGAAATACCACATTCTGAACTCCCATGGAGCCATAATTCCGCTGTCAACAAGAGCCTGCTTTTCTTCATACTCGGTTTTTCTGTCAGCTGCAATACTGTCATCAAAATCAAATGAAATCTCATATTCTCCCGCAGGTGCCAAATTATACAGCGAACACCAAACATCCATTGCATAAACCAGATCAGCAAGTGCATTTTTAAGCGCCTTCTGATTATCCGAAATGGTTGCATAGCTTCTTTGCTTCGAGGTTCTGATTTCCTCAGCCGTCCTGTCCGCATAATTAACATCCGAAAGAGTTCCGTAAGCAAAGCCGCAATTGAATTCAATCTGCCTGAAAATTTTGTTCAAACCGTTTGAAAACTCTGTCTCACGAATTGCAGGAGACCATTCCTTAAAGAAGTCCATATCCTCCACATCAAGGGTGCGGTAAAGCTTCCTGTCCGGCAGTTTCGGTTTTCCGTCCCTATCCCGTTTAAAAGCCATTGCATTTGCAATAAGAGCCCTTTCACCGCTTTCAAACTCCCAAAGAAACCTCTCATACTGCCTATCCGCATCCGCAATAAGATTAACCGCATTGGCAAAGACCGAAACTCCCAACGCCGAGGAAGGGTCAACAGTGTTTGCAATTGCAGGCTTAAAATATCCAAAAAGCGGCTGTCTCACATTCCCGATAGTGATGCTTTCAGCCAGTCCTCCCCAGGCTTCCACCTCTTTGAGATCAATCTGAACCCCAAGGCTGTCACGACTATTGCTTCTGAAAGCCTTATTGGAAATCTCATAAACCCCTCCCGAAAGAGTATGGGTTTCAAGCCTTGTATAGATTTTTTCTCCGGCTATGACAGTCTGAACAAAAACAGCTCCCGTAATTTTTCCGCTTTCATCAAAAGCTGTAGGAAAGAACCTGTCTGCCTGAATATAGTCCACAAAAATCTTCCCACCCGAAACATAAGGCTTCATCACAAGCCCACCTTTTGCACAACCGTATTCAACAGGGATTCGTATACCGTCAATAACTTTTTTATAACTCTCATTAATAAAGTCCGCTCTTTTGCTGCCCGACACAACCGAATTCATTTCAATGGTCATCATTCTTGCCATTTCAAAAGCAATGGCAGCAGGCAACCGCAATCCGTCCTGAGCCTCATACATATCCTTCCACAGCATAAGTGCTCCACTCATTTCCTCCGACACCGCAATTTCCGAAGAAATCGCCGTCGCCACCGCTGATTTGCTAAACATACCTCTCCTCATCCTCTCAAAAAGATTTTTAATTTTCTCAAACATCATACCCCTCCTGACCAAATATCTATCAAAAATTTCCCACCCACCCAATACCTCAATCCAACCACAAACTCCTTACAAAAGTCTGTTTTTGGCAATTGTCGCACAAAAATAACGTATATCGTCCATAGCGTGGTCAAATTCCTTGATAACCTTATCCTCCTGAGATTCTTCATCCCAGGAATAAGTCCCGAACTCCCTGATTGCATCTTTGCAACACTCATGAACCAATAATTTTCTGCTCTGCAAAAGCGTCCCGGTAATTCTGATACCGTTCAGAACATTGTTTTCCGCCTTTCGCACATTAAACTCGCCGTGCCGCCTGATTGTTGCAATAAAGCTGGCAGCAGAAGGATCAATAACAATACATTTAACATCAAAGCCCTCAGCAACACTGCAAAGCATCTCATAGTACTCCTCATCAGTCATCAGCTTTTTCTGTTGCTTTCCCGAATAATAGTATTCTTTTATCCTGATCGCACATTGGTCATCCAGTCGCCAAAGACCGATACTGCAAGGGTTGAGGGTGCCATAGTCCATTGATATGTAGTATTCCGCCACTCCTTTGGGTTCAGGTATGGTTGCCACAACATTGGTCTCCTTTTCAAACATAGGATAAACAAGTCCTTCGGCACTGCACCATTCCCCAAGAATAAACCGTCTGTAAAACACACCTGTGTATTCTTTTTTCAGCTGTTCAACATAGTCCGGGTCAAGAAAAGTGTTGTCGTCAATCAGAAACTCCATAAGAAAAAAATCAAGCTCGTCTCTTCTGTCAATATAATTCACCTTAAACCAATGATTTGGATTGTCAGGATTTGTGGTTCCGAAAAGCTTTGCACCGTGCTCCGACAATCTTGAAAGAAGCATCCCGAAAAAATCCTCGGTAAAAAGTGTAACTTCATCGCAATACGCCCCCTGAAGGGTCATTCCACGGATTTTGCTTTCCGCCCCGGCATCATTAACCCCCTCAAGATAAATCTTTCTGCCGTAGAGCGTTCCTTCTTTTTTCGATAGCGAGTATTTAAAGTTGTTCTGCCCCGCCAATGTCTCCAGCAGGTCCAGACAGTTTCTTTTCAGGGTTGTCATGGTCTTTGCCGCCATAAGATAACTCTTGTCCCGGGGCATATTCCGAATCCACACACACCACAGCACAAGGCTTATCCAGGTTTTCCCCGAACGAACGCTTCCGTGAAGAATATTGATTCTCCGAAGTCCGCCCTTTGCCTGCTTCATCAGTTCATTCTGTTTTTCAGTCAGATTTTTATATCTTCTCAAATCAGTTCACATCCTCAAAATCATCAAACAAGGTGGCCAGTGTCCCCTCAGCCGATTTATCCTTCTCCCCCGCCCCGAATTTATCAATAAGCGTTCCCATAACCGACGAAAGCTGATTCAGCGGTGCCGAAGCAATCCTTTCAGGATTTCCGATTTCATTAATAATTCTGTCCATCAATACGCAAACATCCTTTTTTCTCAAACGAATATATTCCGAAATAAGGTTGTCATCCTTCTGTCTTTCGTCCTTCTCCACCCAAATCACCTGCCCCCCGTAACCTTCAGCCTATATCTTAATTATAGCACCTGAATTTGTACAAAACGGACAACTTAATATTCTCAATCTTCTCCATGTGCCTTCAGATATCTTTCAGCAATTTTCCTGACACTTTCATCCGAATTATAACCGCCCGTCATATATGCAACTTTCTTCCATGGCATACTTCTGACAAAACGGTAATAAAAAATCTGTCTGGTCAGGCTGTCGTCAATGGATTGAATAAATTTATTCGCACGTTCCTTCGCCTCAGTGCAACGTCTGATTTTTTCAATAATTTCAGCTTCACGTTTTTTAACATACTCCGCACCTTCACCTCCGCCGAGAAAGCTGTCTCTCATTTTGATTTTGAGATTAACCAACTCCTCTGTGTCATTCATAATTTCCCTGTTAAGATAATAAACCTGCATCAGTTCTTTTTTTGTCATTATAATTCCTCCATATTTTTGGGTTCTCTGCAACCGTCACAGCAAAATATTCTGCCAAAACAGTCAAAAACAAATTCATTCTCTTCAAAATTAACTTTCTTTCCGCATCTGAAGCAGAAGCATTCCTTTACGTTTCTGCGTCCGTTACATCCGAATTTTTCAGCCTTCAGAATCAACGGATCTGTCATTTTAACCGTCACCACCTGAAACAAATTCAAAACAAACACTTTCCCCAAACCGTTCCCACCGAACATCCGAAACAAAAAGCCTCAATCTTCCCCCTTTCAGCTTTTGTTTCCTTTAGGAAACTTTTTCCTCAAAAAAAATAAGCCTTATTTGCTTTTCATTTAAAGACAACAGTTCCGAAATAAGCTCTATTTCCCTGAGCGTAAACTCTGTTGCACCTTTCAGCCGTTGCCTTAGGGATTCTCTGTTGATTCCAAGTGCTTTTGCCGCCATTTGCTTTGAAACTCTTTCTTCTTTCATAATTTTCTGTAATAATTCAACTTGCATTTACTCACCTCTTTCCAAATTATGGTAAAAGCATATTACCATTTATTTCTAGTTTTGTCAATAGCTAACTAACATATTTTTACTTTTTTGTAAATAACCGTTGCATTTAATTATCAATTATGTTATACTGAACACATATAAAAAAACAGGAAAGGAAGACTAATATGTCAATAGACATAAAAAAAAGACGAGCCGAGCTTAATCTGACTCTTGAAGAAATAGGAAATTATGTGGGAGTAAGCAAAAGTACAGTGAAAAAATGGGAAAACGGTTACATAAAAAATATGCGTCGAGACAAAATTCTTTTACTTTCAAAGATACTCAAAGTTTCTCCTCTGGATTTTTTAAACATTTCAAAATACAAAGAAAAAACCGCAACCGGGTCAAAACTTCTTTCTGAAGAATTTATAAAAAAAATAGAGTCAGATTTGGGAACATCACTTCCACCTGACTCAGTTATATATTTTTATGAAGATAATTATAGAATAATAACCCTCTCAGAAGAGCAACGGAATGCTTTTTTACAGCTCATTCAGGAATAAATCCGGCAGTATTGCTCACATCGCAAAGTCTTTGTGCATACAAAACCCAATTATACGAAGAACTGCCGCCACAAAAGTGTCGACAGTTCTTCAAGATTTAACTTTTATAATAAATCAAAAACGCAAGCAAAATTTTTTAAAAGCTTCGATTCCCTGTGAATCCCTTTTGAAAACACCTGCATCACAAAGAACCTGCTCAAACACCGCCCCGATTTCTCCTTTAACAATATCATCTATATTTTCTTCAGAGATTTCAGGGTGTCTTTTCATAATATCCTCCGCCCATTCCGCATGAGCCGCAATTCTGTCATCTTCAGCAACAGATTCACCATTCAGCATTGAAGCCTTCAGCAAATCCATCTCCACAGCAAGTCTCGACGGGAGAATTGCAAGTCCCATAACTTCAATCAGACCAATATTTTCTTTCTTAATATGGTGCAGCTCAGGAGCCGGATGAAACAATCCCAAAGGTCTTTCCGGAGTAGTCCGATTATTTCTCAGAACCAAATCACACTCCAAAGCCCCGTTTTTCATTCTTGCAATGGGTGTAACTGTATTATGAGGTACACCGTCCGTATCAGCAAAGATACCAACGCTTTCGTCCGAATACCTTCTCCACTGTGCGAGAATTTCATCACAAGCATCTTCCAGCTGTTTTCTGTCTGTGCTCCGCAAACGCACAACCGACATGGGCCATCTGACAATACCTGCCTCCACAGAAGGGAAATTCTTCATCTCAAACTTCCATTCAACAGGTGCTTTTTCCATTGCAAATTCAAATTTTCCGCCCTGGAAATGTTCATGACTGAGAATTGAACCGCCAACAATGGGCAGGTCCGCATTGGATCCCACAAAATAATGGGGTAGCTTCTCAATTATTTCAAAAAGCTTTCCAAAAACCGATTTATCAATCTTCATAGGAATGTGTTCACTATTGAAAACTATACAATGCTCGTTGTAGTATCCGTAGGGCGAATACTGCAAAAACCACTTTTCTCCTCCCACCTCAATAGGTATGGGAACAAGATTCTGCCTTGCCGGATGCCCCTGTCTGCCGGCATACCCGGAATTTTCAGCACAAAGCTGACATTTGGGATAAGCAACACTCTTTGTCTTTCCTGCCATTGCAATATCTCTGGGGTCTTTTTCAGGCTTTGAAAGATTAATGCTTATATCAAGCGTGCCATAATCCCCGGTTTCAAAGGTCCAGCAACGATCCTTGGCAATTCTTTCCGCACGGACATAATTAACAGCCTTGCTCCACCGGAAATAATTACTTGTGGCCAATTCTGCCGATTCCTCATAATCCTGCCGGAACTTTTTTATGACATCAGATGGTTTACCCACAAAACAAGCCATCACCTTTGTATCAAACAAATCCCGCGACTCATTCGTTCCTGAAATCAGTCCGTTTTCTTCTGCATATTCAAGTATGCCTGAAAGTATCTTCTCAACAGAAGCTTCCAACACAAACGCTTCATCCACTCCGCACCAATCATCAATTTTCAAAACCTCAAGAATGCGATTTCTGAAAAAAATACGGTCGTCATCCTCAATCAGCTTTTTCTCCAGAGCATATTGAATCAACTGCTCCACCAAAAGTTCAATCTTCATCATTTAACCTCTGTCCTTTACATATTCCAAAAAGTCAATACCGCCAACAGGTCTTATTCTCATCAGGCGACAGCTTCCTTCACCAAAAACTCCGTCAAGAGCCGATTTATATTCCTCAGCCTTATCCGATGCGACAAAGGCCTGAATCGTGCCTGCAAAGCCACCACCGTGAACACGGCATACGCCCCACTCACCCATCACACTGCGACTGATTGCCAATCCCAGTGTAACAGCCTGTTCCAAGGGTTTTTTCGTTGAATAAATATTCTGAAGCAATCTTTCCGACGATTCCCCCGAATCGCAAACCAGACGAAGAAAACTGTCAATATCGCCTGCCTTCAAGGCATCGAACTGTGCTTTTGGTCTCCGGTTTTCAGCAAAGAAATGCATAGCACGCAAAACACCACGGTCACAAACCTTCGTACGAACTTCAGGTAATCTTCCAAAAAATTCCTCAGTATCAACCTGACGTAAATACTCTTTTCCGAAAAATTCTGCAACTTCAACCATTTCACTGCGTACCGCAACATAATCATCAGTCAAATCCGAATGGTTTCCCTTTGTATCTGTAATAAAAAGCTTATATCCCAATGAATCAAAATCAACATCACAACTTTCAATAATGGGGTTTTCAGTATCCTCAAAATCAATGAACACAAAACCGCCCACCGAACTTACCATCTGATCCATAAGCCCGCATTGCTTTCCGAAATAAACATTCTCCGCAAATTGCCCGATTTTTGCAATCTCAACAGCTCCTGCTTCTCCGTTATTGTAAGTTTTATCAATAACCGTTCCCACCAGAGTCTCAAAAGCCGCCGAGGATGAAATTCCGCTTCCTGCAAGAACATCGGAGGTTGCATACATATCAAATCCCCCGATTTTCGTGCCTCGTTCCGCAAACTTTGCCGCAACGCCTCGTATAATCGCCGCACTTCCGTGCTCTTTTTCCTTGATACTCAAGTCCCTGCAATCAACAGTAAGCTCCGAATACCCTTCTGATAAAACACGAATAACGCCTTTTTCATTAAAAGCCACAACCGCAATAACATCCACATCAACAGCAGCTGCCAGAACACAACCGTGCTGATGATCGGTGTGGTTTCCTCCGATTTCGGTTCTTCCGGGAGCAGAAAAAACCTTTATTTCATCATATCCCGGATATATTTCATCAAACTTTGCCACAGCCGAAGCATACCGTTCCTTTTGTTTAGCAACAGCATCCTTGCCGTAAAGACTCGCTAACGCTCCGTCGAAACTTCCGTTTTCAAGTTCTGCAACAAACTCTTTTATATTCATACCAAAACTCCTTCCCACTTTTTGCGACCTTCAGACAAAAACTCCCGAAAGTTGCGAAACCCGACCTGCCAAAAACAGCCTTCCGAGTTTCCACAATTACAATTATATATCACAACACAAATCCGCACAATAAACATAATTGCACAAAATATGCACAAAACTGAACCAAAATATCAAAGCTCCTCTTGAAATACATCCAAATTAATGTTATAATAACAGCAAAACGGAATCAAACAGCATTTATTTTATATGCATTTAATTGAACAGGAGCGAGAACAATGTATGCAAATTCAGCCTATCTGGGCAACAGTCATTTTGATGACGCAGACTTCAGCAATGACCTGACGGTCAAAAGCTGCGGCAATTATCGCCTTCTGAAACGGCGAGCCTTCACCACATACCGCCCAAAAGGCAGAGGTGACTTTCAACTTTTGTACATAGCGTCAGGGAAAACCCACTTTTTCTTTGGTGACAGCGAAATGGAGCTGACCGCAGGCTCAGTTGTGCTCTACCGCCCTTTTGAAAAACAAAAGTACATATATTACTCAGATGACAAGCCCGAAGTCTTTTGGGTTCACTTTTCAGGAACCGATGTCCAAAAACATCTTTCCAAATACGGATTAACGGAGCAAAACGTGTTCCATCCGGGAACATCTCCGGAATTCAACCGTCTTTTTCTCCAGATAATAACCGAGCTCCGCACCTCTGAACTCCACTCCGTTGAGTATCTTTCGCTTCTTTTGCAGAATATTTTTCTGCTGGTCAGCCGCTTTTCTTCACAAGACCGCAACACAATGCATAGCGGCTCGGAAATCGAAGATGCTATAGCCTTCTTCAACGAAAACTACACTCTGAACATCAGCATTGATGATTACGCAAAAGAAAACCATATGAGCCTTTCCTGGTTTATCCGAAGCTTCCGCAAACATACCGGAATAACACCAATGCAATACATTCTTTCCGCACGGATTGCCAACGCACAGTCTCTCCTGGACTCCTCAGGCTACACCGTCTCGGAAATCGCATCCATTGTCGGGTATGACAACCCTATGTATTTCAGCCGACTTTTCAGGAAGCAAACCGGAATGTCACCTATGGAATATCGCAAAAAACACAGCGTATAATTTAACCCAAAAGAAAAACTCCGTCAAACGGAGTTTTTTAATATTTATCAACTATTTGCCCAATGTAACAGTAAGCTTCTTCATAACAATAGGTGTCACGGGAGTTGCTACCTCGCCCATAGCATTGGCACTTCTTTCAACTTCAAGGAATCCGTCAACAACTTCCATCCCCTCAATCACCTTGCCAAATGCCGCATACTGACCATCAAGGAAGGATGCATCATCATAGCAAATGAAGAACTGACTTGAAGCGCTGTCAGGCATCTGACTGCGAGCCATTGACACCACACCTCTTGTATGTGAAAGTGTGTTGCTTTCAAAGCCGTTTCCTGCAAATTCGCCTGCGATACAATGCTCCGCACCGCCGGTTCCGTCACCCTTGGGGTCGCCGCCCTGAGCCATAAACCCTTCAACAACACGATGGAATCCAACGCCGTCATAAAATCCGTTTTTCACCAATTCGACAAAATTTGCAACCGTCTGAGGTGCATATTCGGGATAAAGCTCAATCTTAAATTTCTTTCCATTCTCCATCTCAACGGTAACAACAGGGTGTCCCGAAGGAATTTCTTCATAAGTCTTCAAGGATTCCTCCAGCTTTTTCAATTCTTCTTCCTGCTGTTTTTTTGCAGTCGCCTCAGCCTCTTCAACTATTTTAATAATTTCAAGCATAATATCATCAACACGATTAACAATAACAACCGCTTCGGCACGTGTGCCGCCCTGATGTGCATTAATATTGCCATTTTCATCCCCGGTCATAACTCCGAGATTATAAGTGTTATTTATATTTTCAGCAACAGTCAAGGAATAATCTTTTTGCACCGTCTCTGCATCATTATAAGGCTTCTCAGCCGGCTTCCCCTCAACACCACATACGTTGCGAATTGCAGAGCTAACCAGATAAGCCATTTCCCATCTACCAATAGGCTTGTCAAAATCATCAACACTCATCTTTCCGGGAATAACACCGTCAACAGCCGAGTCCTCATCAAGGGGTCTGTAAACTGCCTGCATTGCAAAATTGTAATATTTCGAAGCCCAATGTGTTCCGTCATCCATGCTTTCAGGAATATAAACTTCTGCTCTTTCACATATAATCGAAACCAGCATCTTCAAAAATTCCGCACGTGTTATACTGTCGTCCGGGCGGAAGTTCCCGTTCGGGTCACCATTAATCATACCGTTTGCAAATGCACGTTCAATATGTGCCTCAGCCCAATGTCCTTCAGCATCCCCGAAAGTATGAGTATATGCGGTATTATCAGCAAATACCGTACCGCAAAGCATCAGTGCAGCAAGCACAAAAGCAACTATCTTTTTCATATCAATTCTCCTTTGTCAACAATCCATTATTTAATTATGATGCTCTGGATTATAGCCATTTCACCATCTTTTGCCAAAGCTTCAATAACTTCCATTCCTTTGATAACCTTTCCGAAAGCCGCCGCACTGCCATTCTTTTCGGTCATATTCTCAGCAAGGATTCGGAATTTCAGCGAACCGTCATTATAATTCCACATATAATCCATAACCGCCGTTCCCTTTTCAAAGGGAAGTGTGTTCTGTGCAAAACCGTTTTTGGCGAATTCTCCGTAGATAGTTGCTTCCACCTCTTTTGGTGTAGTAACCGCACAAATTGAACCAATGGTATTATAGTCATCACCGTTCACGCCAATCACATCAACATCTTCATTGTACGCACCCTTTTTCACCATTGCAACAAAATGTGCAACCGTCTGAGGTGCATATTCGGGATAAAGCTCCAATTCAACAGACCGTTCGCCACTGAATGTAATTACCGCAACAGGATGCCCCTGAGGAATATCCGAATAGGTCACATTTGTCTCAGGAATAGTCTTGTATTCCTTATCAATCAGATTGATAAACCTGTTTACCATAACCGCCGCTTCAGCACGTGTACCGTTATCTGATGCATTAAGATTACCCGACGGGTCACCGGTCATAATACCTGCACCATAACTGCAAGCGATATGCATTGTCACAGTCCCTGAAAATGTTGCCGCAATACTGTTGTAATCCGCAAACCCCGTGTTTGCCTTATTTGACATAGCAACCCCACACAGACTATGTGCAAAACGGCTTGCCATATACGCCATTTCCCAACGTTCAATGGGAATATCAAAATTATCCTTATTCATATTCCCCGGAAGAATATCCCCAACCCTGATTTCATCCACAAAAGCCGCATATTCAGGGTCTCCGGCATCATAACTGTAATTTATAACCCAGCCCTGATGCAATGCAAAATTATAATATTTCGATGCCCAATGCGAACCGTCATCAAAACGGTTTATCTCAGAATCAGGTATCTCAAGCCATTTTGCAGTAACCGCTGTCAGCATTTTCAGATATTCCGCTCTTGAAATATTTTCATCGGGGCGAAATCTGCCATCCGGGTCGCCGTTTATCATTCCGTTATTGTAAGCAACTTCCAACTGTGACTCTGCCCAGTGCCCTCTCACATCAGTAAAGGGATGTGCAGAAACCGTGATACTGCAAACCATTACCAAAGTGACTATAAAAGCAATTAACTTCTTCATAGATTACCTCTCCTTTGTGTAATTTTGTCAAAACAGCCTTCCTCATTGCGGGGAAGGCTTTATGACTTACAATCTTTCCAAAAATTTTCTGAGTTTTTCGGCAATCTTGAGATTTCCCGCATCGTTAGGATGAAGTCCGTCAGGGCAGAAAAGCTCCTTCTGAACCTGAATATCAGGACAAATACCCAACTCCGCAAACAAATCCAAGACAGGCAGTGAATAATACTCCGCAACTTCCTTGATTGCATGAACATAATCTCTGAGATTCTGCTGTCTGCCCGGTTTCAGATTATACCCTTCACTCCTGTGCATAGGCGTCATAATAACAATAGGCTTGCCGGGATACTTTTCACAAAGTGCCTTCATCAGATAATGACAACCGCCGTAAAAAGTGTCGGGGGTTCTGTCCTCGAATCCGCCGAACGGAGCATCACCGTGTCCGTAATCGTTTGTTCCGCCGAACACAACAACCACATCCGCGTCATCATCCATTTCTTGATATCTCTGACAGAACGAAAGCGTGTCAACACTGATTTCAACCTTCTGCTGATTTGCAATTCTGGTACCGCCGATACCGTAGTTCACAATTCCGCCAAGCTCCGCTTCCTTCAAAAGAACATTGCAGTATCCCGCCTCTTCCTTTGAAGTCCCAACGCCTTCTGTTATGCTGTCACCCAAAAATACAATTTTCTTACCTTTTATATCCATTTCAAATTCCTCAGATTAATCAATAACCGTAACTCTTTCCATAATAATAGGTTCAACAGGAGAAGCAAGTTCGCCCATAGAGTTATATGTTCTTTCAACCTCCAGGAACGAATCAACAACCTCCATACCTTCAATAACCTTACCGAAAGCCGCATACTGACCATCAAGGAAAGAAGCATCGTCATAGCAGATAAAGAACTGGCTTGAAGCACTGTCAGGCATCTGAGAACGAGCCATAGAGATTACACCTCTTGTGTGGCTGAGAGTGTTCTGAGCGAAACCGTTTGCAGCAAATTCACCGGGAATTTCAACACCGCTGCCTCCCATGCCTGTGCCTTCGGGGTCACCACCCTGTGCCATAAATCCATCAACAACTCTGTGGAAGCAAACTCCATCGTAAAAACCGTCAGTAACAAGGTCCACAAAGTTCTGAACCGTCTGAGGTGCATATTCGGGATAAAGTTCAATAACGAATTCACCGCCGCCTTCCATTTCAACCAATACTTTTACATTTTCTTCTGTCATAGTTTTGTCCTCCTCTTGTGTTTCATCTGTGACATTTATGTTAGTTTCATCATTTTCAGTAGTTTCTGTTTCAATGGCAGGTTCTTTATCCGTAAACTCCGCATCCGGTACATCCTTCTTCTCTTCACCGCAACCCGCCATAGCAAAAGCTGAGATTGAAACAATTGCCGCCAACATCAGCATCAAAATTCTTGTTTTTGTACTTTTACCTGTTTTCATTAATGTGTTTCCGTCCTCTCTTTAAAAAACGTTTATTATTTTAATTGTAATTGTAATTCTTTCTTTTGTCAATACTAAGAATGTTACAAAATTTTGAATTTTTTAAATTACCTATTGTTTTTACTAATAAAATATGGTAATATAGATAGGCTGGAAAAATATTATTATTCAGTCTTTCACAAAAAACGAGCAGCTTTGTTCTTTTTTTGTCTGATAAAACAACGAAATTTGGAGGCGATTACTTGAAAAAACGTTTAGGACTGGGTTTTTACGTTATTCTTTTTGTGGCAATTATCACACTTTTCGTAATGACATCAATGCCCGAGTCATCAAAAAAAGCAGATTATTCTGACCTGATTACAAAAATCAAAGCCGGTGAAATCACCGAACTCAAGGTTGTTGAGTCAAAAGCAACAGCCACATTAGCCGACGGAAGTCAGATTAAGGCAGAAATCCCCGATTACTTTGCACTCTATGCCAGTGTAGGGGCTGAAATAGATCAGCAAATTGCTGACGGCACACTCAAAGTCGTAACCCCCATTCCGTCATCACCACCTTGGTGGCTCAGTTTTCTTCCCACCTTGGGTCTGATTCTCATTATGCTCTTCTTCTGGGTAGGAATCATGCGTCAGTCAGGTGGCGGCGGCAAAGGCGGAGTTATGAACTTTGGCAAGAACCGTGCAAAAGTCACCATTGACGAGAAAAACAAAAAAACCTTTGCCGATGTTGCAGGCGAAGACGAAGAAAAAGAGGAACTGCAGGAAATTGTGGAATTCCTCAAACATCCGGACAAATTCTGTGAACTGGGTGCAAGAATCCCCAAGGGCGTGCTCTTGGTTGGTCCTCCCGGAACAGGTAAGACCCTTTTGGCAAAAGCAGTTGCAGGTGAAGCAGGGGTTCCTTTCTTCTCAATCTCCGGTTCTGACTTCGTTGAGATGTTCGTGGGCGTGGGTGCATCACGAGTTCGTGACCTTTTTGAACAGGCAAAAAAATCTGCCCCCTGTATAATCTTCATTGACGAAATTGACGCTGTTGGTCGTCAGAGAGGTGCAGGTCTTGGCGGCGGACACGACGAAAGAGAACAGACTCTCAACCAGTTGTTGGTTGAAATGGACGGTTTTGGCATAAACGAAGGTGTTATTGTAATTGCCGCAACAAACCGCCCCGACATTCTGGACAGTGCATTGCTTCGTCCCGGCCGTTTCGACAGACAGGTTCTTGTAGATGCTCCCGACGTAAAAGGCAGAGAAGCAATTCTTCAGGTTCATTCAAGAAAGAAGCCCTTGGCAGATGACGTAAAGCTTGACGTTATTGCAAAAACCACTGTGGGCTTCACAGGTGCAGACCTCGAAAACCTTATGAACGAGGCTGCTCTCCGTGCAGCAAAGAGTGGCGCAAATGTTATTACACAGTTTGATATCGAAGAATCCATAATGAAGGTTATCGCAGGTCCCGAAAAGAAGACCAGAATTGTAACCGAAAAAGAACGCAAGCTCACAGCATATCACGAAGCAGGTCACGCAGTGGTATCAAAAATGCTTCCCACACAAAACCGTGTTCATCAGATTTCAATCATTCCCCGAGGCAGAGCCGGCGGATATACCCTTTCTCTCCCCAAGGAAGATGTTCACTACACATCAAAGACCGAAATGCTTGAAGAAATCGTTTCACTTCTGGGCGGACGTGTTGCAGAAAAGCTGTTCTTGGGCGACATAAGCACAGGTGCTTCAAACGATATTGAACGTGCAACAGCAATTGCTCAGAATATGATTGTGAAATACGGTATGAGCGAGGCTTTGGGAACAAGATGCTTCGGAAGCAGCGGAAACGAGGTGTTCATAGGTCGTGACTTTGGTCACACCAAGAACTACAGCGAGGACGTTGCAGCCAAGATTGACGAAGAAATCAAGAAAATCATTGACGAATGCTATGCACGCTGCGAAGAAATCCTCAAGGCTCACGCCGACGAGCTTGAAAAGACAGCAGCATTGCTTCTTGAAAAAGAAAAGGTTGATGCAGACGAATTCGATGCTCTTTTCAACAGCAACTCCGCTTCGGCTCAGACCGAAACAAGTGAAGTTTCTGAAGAAAATTCCGCAACCGAATCCCCTGAAAATCAGGCAGAAACCGAAACAAAAGAATAAAAAACAAACGAGAAATTCTGGTTCAGGATTTCTCGTTTAATCTGTAAACTGAAAGGACACCAACAACAAATGAAAAACTCCGACAGACTCGGAAAAGAGTCCATATTCAAGCTCCTGGTTTCCTTTTCCGCACCGGCAATTGTGGGAATGCTTGTAAACGCAATATACAACGTCGTTGACCGAATCTTTGTAGGTCAGGCAGTGGGCGAAGACGCCTTGGCGGCACTTTCCTTCTCCTTCCCTTTTATGACCGCCATTATGGCGGCAGCAATGCTTGTGGGACTTGGCGGAACCTCCCTTGTGGCAATCAGTCTCGGTGAAAGCAACCCCAAAAAAGCTCAATCAATCCTGAACAACGTATGCATATTCGCAATCATACTGGAAGTAATTGTGTCTGTTTTAGGCTACATCTTCCTTGTTCCTCTTTTAAAAATGTTCGGAACCCCCGAAGGTGCCGTCATGAATTATGCTGTGGAATATATGCAGATTGTACTTGCCGGATCAATTTTTCAGGGTGTGGGTTTTGCCCTCAATGCCATTATCCGTTCCGAAGGCAACCCCAAAATGGCAATGGTTTCAATGCTCGCCGGAGCAATAACCAACATAGTATTCGACTGGTTGTTCACTATGGTAATCCGACTGGGTGTTGCAGGTGCCGCAATTGCCACAATAATGGGTCAGTGTGCAACTATGATTTCGGTTCTTTGGTATTTCACAAAAAGAAGTTCAATAAAGCTCAGTCTCAAAGGCTATCGTCCGGACTTCTCACTTCTTTCAAAAGTTATGTTTATCGGTCTTTCACCTGCATTGGTTCAGTTTGCAATGGCGACCGTAAACATCCTGTACAACAATTTGCTTATGGAACACGGCGGGAAGATTGCAGTTTCAGCTTTCGCAGTTTATAACAGTGCAATGACCATCTGTTTTATGCCTATTTTCGGTATCAACCAGGGTGTCCAGCCGATTGTTGGTTATAACTACGGTGCAAGAAAGTACGACCGTATGCGAAAAGCTATGCTCTATGGCGTCACCGCAGCAACAATTTTCATCACAATCTGCTTTGTGCTGATACATCTGTTCCCGGAAAAAATTGTAATGGCATTCAACAACTCTCCCGAGCTGATAAGACTCGGAACTCAGGCATTGTCAACCAACACCCTTGCCTTCCCGGTAATCGGTATTCAGATAATCTTCTCCAACTATTTCCAGTACATAAACAAGCCCAAAGCTTCAACATTTTTAAGCTTATCCCGACAATGTCTGTTCCTGATTCCCACCCTGTTGATTATGTCAAACAGCTTCGGACTCAACGGAATCTTTTATGCCCAACCTATATCCGACCTCTTGTCTGCAATTCTCTCGGTAATATGGGTATCACTCTCACTCCGAAAGCTCCACAAAAGCCAGCTGGGATAAACCAAAAGCAAAGGAAGATATCATATGGAAAAATCACTCCAAATCAAATGCCCTGCAAAAATCAACCTATCCCTTGACGTGGTAAACCGCCGCGAAGACGGCTATCACAATCTTCGGATGATTATGCAGGAAATCAAGCTCTTTGATGTGCTGACATTTAATATAAAAGCTTCAGATTCCTGCGAAATAGTCCTTTCGTCAGAGGATAGTGCTATGCCCACCGACGAAAGCAACCTGATTTACAAAGCGGCAAAACTATTCTTCGAAAAAACCGGTATAACCGCATCAGCAAGAATTCATACGCGTAAAAACATTCCTATGGGAGCAGGTCTCGGCGGCGGTTCAACAGATGCCGCAGGAACGCTGAAAGCCCTGAATACACTCTTTGACGAACCAATGTCAAAAAAAGACCTGGCGGAAATTGCCAAGTCTCTGGGTGCAGACATACCGTTCTTTATCTACGGCGGCTGTATGCTGGCAGAAGGAATTGGTGAAATACTCACTCCTCTTCCTACCCTTTCAGGCATATACACAGTTGTTGCAAAGCCTGCCGTTCACGTGTCAACCCCCTGGGTATACAAAAACCTTGTTCTTTCCGAGAACACCGTTCACCCCGACACATCTGCCGTCATAAAGGCTCTCGAAACCAACAATGTAAAACTCCTTGCCGAATCCGCAGGAAATGTTCTGGAAACAGTAACTACCACAGAATACCCCATAATTGAGGAATATAAAACAATAATGATGAACAACGGAGCTCTCTATTCACTTATGAGTGGAAGCGGCTCATCTGTATTCGGAATCTTCAGCGACGAAGCCTCTGCCAAATCCGCAGTTGATGCATTCCGCACTCTGACAAATGATGTATATATGGCATAAAACAATAAGGATGAACCTGTTGCTCATCCTTATTCACTCTATTTAATAATATATTCGCCTTTTATCATAACAATTATGTCGGTATCAGCCTTGATTCCTCTTCCGTCAGCCACAGGAACAATCAGCATATGGTTTGCAGGCATCGCAGTTCCGTCGGCAAGGTCATAGCCTATTGTGGTGTCAGCCAAACCGCCCTTTTCCGTGGCAATTATTGTAGCTTTACCCATTCTGAGAATCAGCTCTGCCCCGGCGGAACAAATAATCTTGTCGCCGGCATCAGCTTCAACAACTTCAAAAACCAACGCACCCGCTTCTGTGCCTCCACCCTGATTGTCGCCCATTTCCGCAATTTTGTCATCAACATACTGTTGTATTTTCGGCATAAGCACCTCATCAATATATGACTTTGAAATCAAAGGATCCGAATCCGTTCCCGGCTCCGCAATAACAACAATACACAGCGACACAAAAATACACGTCAAAAGAATAGCAACTCCAACCGATTTCAATCTTTTCATTCTTTTGTCCTCCTGAAAATATTTATTCTCCGCACATCAGGTCAGACCGAAACTGATTTCAAGAGCCTCATTGACTCTTGTCATAAGTTCATCATCCAGATGTCCGATTTTTTCCTTCAATCTTCTTTTGTCAATGGTTCTTATTTGCTCTGCCAGAACCACAGAATCCTTCGAAAGTCCGTACTCATTGGCATCAAGCTCAATATGAGTGGGCATTTTCGCCTTGTTAATCTGTGAAGTAATGGCAGTTGCAATAACTGTCGGGCTGTACTTATTGCCAATATCATTTTGAATAATCAGCACAGGCCGCACTCCACCCTGCTCCGAACCAACCACAGGGCTCAAATCAGCATAATAAATATCGCCTCTTTTAATAACCAAATCATTCACACTCCGCAAATTTTTGTTGGCAAAGTTCAAGGGCCTCGTTATCCAAAGCCACAGCTTCCTCTGCCAACTCAAGATTGATACGGGACATTTCAATGTAACCTACAGCAAGAGCATTCCTGTCATTGCAGTTACAACAATTCAGATTATCCTTGTTTTTTTCAGACAGCATATTTTCCACTGAAAACTCCCCCATATCTTCTATATTATACGCAGCATGACTTGTCTCAGCCAATCTCAGGACCCGCCTGCTTCAACTCTATGTATTTACAGGTCATTTCCATCCAGAATATAATTGTGAGAACCGATAATTCTGCCGTCCTTAATATAAACACGGGGGACGCGTCTGCTGACACCGCAGGTAATTTCATAATTGATTGTTTCAAGTAACTCTGCAATCCAATCAACCGAAATCCCCTTGCCATCAGCATCTCCAAACAAGATAACTTCGTCACCGATATTTATATTATTAACCTTTGACGCATCTATCATACATTGATCCATACAAATTCTTCCGATTTGTCCTATTCTTTCTCCATAAACAAAAACTTCTGCCCGATTCGATAAATTTCTCGGATATCCGTCTGCATATCCCACCGAAACAGTGGCAATCTTCATTTTTTCTTCGCTTTTAAAGGTCATTCCGTAGCTGACCGAGGTTTCTTTGTCCACTTCCTTAACCTGAATCACCCTTGCTTTGAATGTCATTGAAGGAACAAGCTTGATCATCCCTCTGTCAAACTCCCTGGACGGATACATTCCGTAAACAATAATTCCGCCTCTGACCATATCCATCTGCATTTCCGGGAACTTAACCGCTCCGGCACTGTTGCATATGTGCTTGAGGGGTATATCCGCACCCAGCCTTTCCAGTTCCGAAACCACCTTCCGAAATCTATCAAATTGCATTCTTGTGTATGCTTCATCTTCTTCATCCGCCGAGGCAAAATGCGAAAACAAGCCTTCCACCTCAATCCCCGGCAAATCAACAACTCGCCGAATTTCCCCACAAGTCTCCGAGATATCATCTTCACTTGCCGAAGGAAACCCTATTCTGGACATACCTGTGTCAATTTTTATGTGAACCTTTGCCTTTTTTCCTCTAGCCAACGCCTCAGCAGATAACTTTTCAGCAAAAGAGCATTCCGAAACCGCCGCCGTTATATCAAAATCCACAATGCAGTCGATATTCGCCTCAGCGGAATTTCCGAGAATCAGTATGGGCACCGTAATACCCTTCCGTCTCAGTTCAACAGCTTCATCTGCGAAAGCAACCGCAAGATACTCAGCACCCTGTTCCAAAAGCACCTGAGCCACCTGAAAAGCCCCGTGACCATATGCATCCGCTTTGACCACACCCATCAGCTTCACACCGGGTTTAAGTTTTCTTTTTATTTCTGTCACATTGTGAGCAATAGCATCAAGATTCACTTCTGCCCATGCCCTCATATTCTTTAATAATTTGTCACCATTTATCACAGACAATCCTCTTCTCTGCATTCTGACTTAATCGCAAAAGCAATATATTCCGCAACATCCCCGGCAAGAAGCCCATGAATGCCGTACTTTTCCGTTGCCATATCCCCGGCCTTGCCATGAATATATGCGCCAAGAACCGCCGCATCAAAAGTGCTTAGACCTTGAGCCATAAAGGAAGCAACAACACCTGACAGCACATCACCCATGCCACCGGTCGCCATACCCGGATTTCCCGTAGTGTTAATGTATACTCTGCCATTTTCACTTTCGGCAAAAAAAGTTTCATCACAAGACAACGAAGATACTTGGGCATCAGCCACCACAGTTCCGCTCCCCTTCAAAAGCACACAAACTCCGTACCTCTCGGCAAATTCCAAAGCAACCGCCGTACGATTTTGTTGAATTTCTGCAATTGGCATTTTCACAAGCCTTGCCATTTCACCGGGATGAGGAGTTATAACAACATCGCACTGTCTTTCCCTCAGAATATCGCAATCCCCACTAAGTGCATTGAGTCCATCAGCATCAATAACCAACTTTCCATTATATTCTCTAAGAAGTGTGCTCAGAACTTCATATATGTGTTCATTTTGTCCCAAACCGGGTCCAAAAACCACAACGTCAGACAACTTTGCCTGTTCCAGAATTTTCTCTGCTGAATCTTTTGAAATTTTCCCGTTTTCTTCAGCCAGAGCCACAGTCATAGCCTCCAAGACACCGCAAGCAACAACAGGTCTTTGACTTTTTGCCGTACCAACAGTAACAAGTCCTGCACCGCTACGCAAAGCCCCCTTTGCCGAAAGCACTGCCGCACCGGTCATACCCTCTGACCCTGCCACCACAAAAACCCGACCGCAATCACCTTTATGTGCATCAGAAAGTCTTTTTGGAATAAGCTTCGAAATTTCCAAATTAACAGCTTCCGTTTTTTTCTCTTCACCGCACACAACGGCAATAGCATGGGTCTTGTTGTGAGAAATACTCAGGGAAACACACTGCTTTTCGCCTCTGAAAACAACAAAAGGAGCACCTGACTTTTCGTGTTCAACAGAAATCTCCGAAAGTTCAAGCCCCCTTATTCCGCTTTTCTTAAATTTCACAAAAGCTTCCTTGGCGGCAAAAAAACCCGCCAAGGTTTCAACTCTGCCGCCTGTGCTGTTAAAATATTCAACTTCCTTTTCCGTGAACACCTTACCGAGAAACTTCTCATTCTTTTCAAGTGCGTCACGGATTCTGGAAATTTCAATTATATCTGCGCCGCACCTGATCATATAGCATACGTTTCTCTCGGGTTGAGTTTAACAATTCTGTCAACAATATCCTGAGAGGGGCTGAAAAGCAACATTTTTCTTACTCCGTCTTCAAAATAAACCGCATAATAAACATCGTCCGCCTTCTTGTCTCTGCAGGCAAAAACTTTCTTTACGGAAAAATCCAATAAAAACTTCTCATACTGTGAATCTTTGCCCTTTTTCCCAAAAGCTTCCATTTTTTTAACATTAAGAACGGTCATCTTTTTTCTCTTTTTTCTGTTGGCAATCTTGTCGATATCAATTTCGTGATTAACCATAGAGTATTCATACTCCAGATTTCTTGAAACAGAAAATGTATAAGCAAGATAAAAGCAACCAACAATAACAAAAAAGAAAATCGAACTCAGTGCCGGGAACATTGCCGACAGATTAAACAACAGAAATCCGATAAAGGTGCACGCAAGCCCCAATGCCAGAACCAACAAAACATCCATACCGCTTCTTTTTTTAACGACCATTTCTTCAATATAATTTTCCATAAAAAAACCTCCGTATCTAATTATCTTTCCCCGAATGTGGGGTGTGGAACCATTCTTTTTTGTTCTTCTTCAAAGCGCCCATAATTCCCACCGGTATCCAGCTGAGCACGTAAACCACGAATCCTACAACATTTCGTGCAATGCACTTGTCAAGCTTCTTATCGTTATAAAGTGCAGCAACAACCAGAATATTGTTGACAATAACAAGTGTAGCAAGCAAGAGCAACTTCCAGGGTTCATCCCACATTCTGCAGAACCACTCATAAATCCAAGACCCATCAGTTGCAAATATGGTCATAAAATAAACCGTTGTCATAACACCCATAGAAACCAGATACAGTGCATCACCCCAGAAATTCATAACCATATGAATTGCTTCTCCCGATTTTTCTCTGAAACCCTTTTTTAACAGCGGAAGAACATACCGCGTAGCAACGTCAGCAATTCCTTGCGACCAACGTTGTCGTTGTTTCACCGAAACCCCCATATCTCTGGGTTTTTCATCATAAACAACTGCATTATGAGCCCAACCCACTTTAACATCATCCAAAGCCAGTTTAAGGGTAAACTCAATATCCTCAGCAAGGCAAGTCGCCCCCCAGCCGTGTTCTTTAATCAGTTGGGCATCAACTGCAAAACCCGTACCGCCCAAACGGCAACCCAAGCCAAGATTAGCACGTGACAACTGAGTTAGTCTGTTGTTAATCCAGTACCACAACGAGTATGAAAAAGTCAGCCAGTTATCCGACGGATTTTTGCTGTCAAGATACCCCTGAACAGCCCTGAAACCTTCATTGATTTTGTCATTCATATGAACAAGGAAATCGCCTTTAACCACATTGTCTGCATCGAAAACACAAAAATACTCATACTTTTCTTCCATGGCAAAAATCTTTCCAAAAGCGTATTCCATAGCGTGTCCTTTGCCTCTCAGGGTGTCATTGAACCGTTCCAGAACAACCGCCCCTGCCTCACGAGCAATCTCGGCCGTTTTGTCGGTGCAGTTGTCCGCGATGACGAACAGCTCAAACTTCTCGCGCGGATACTTCTGCGCTTTGAGGCTCTCGAGCAGTTCGGCGATGACCGC
>JAZNLK010000019.1:0-11591 GCA_045579055.1 Clostridia bacterium | reverse complement strand
TCCATTGGATGTCTTTTTTCTGGTGGAGGCGAGGGGAATTGAACCCCTGTCCGAAAACCCATTCATATCCGGTACTACGAGCGTAGTCTTTGTTTAAGATTCCCCCTGCAGCACGCCCAAAGACAGGCAAATGGCATCGGTAGCTTCATAAAATCGTGACCCGGTCAAAGCTTTCCGGATTCATGTTCACCGCTGGTTTGATGCCCTAACCCCCGAACGCGGTAATCAGGGAAGGACAGCGCCTATAATTTAGGCAGCGTAAGCTAAATTTTTGTTAGCGTTTAATTTTAAGTTGGGCATTTTAACGCAGCTACCCACTGCGGCTCGCTCCAAATACTTCAAAATCCCCGTCGAAACCTTTACGCCCCCGAATATATTGAAGTAAGAGGTAATAGTGAATAAGGAAGAAGTGAGTTATCTCATCCGTTCCTTCAAAGCACGGTCTATCTGACGTTTTGCATCACGTTCCGCCATAGCTTCACGTTTATCATAGTTTTTCTTTCCTCGGCAAAGTCCCAAAAGAACCTTCACGTATGAACCCTTGAAATAAACCTTCAGAGGAATCAGGGTGTAGCCCTCCTGCTGGGTCAGCCCGATCAGCTTGCTTATCTCACGCTTGTGAAGAAGAAGCTTTCTTGACCTCAATGGGTCACGGTTAAAAATATTACCCTTTTCGTATGGCGAAATGTGGGCGCCAATAAGGAAAGCTTCGCCGGTTTTCACCGAAACATAGCTGTCCTTCAGGTTCATCTTTCCCTGACGCACCGACTTAACCTCGGTGCCGAAAAGTGAAATGCCCGCCTCGTATGTGTCGTCAACAAAATAGTCATGATAGGCTTTTTTGTTTTCGGCAATGGTTGTGTTTGAATTTTTGTCCTTCGCCATTGATTCTACCTCTTGTTTATTTTTCACTTGTTAGTATACACCGTTTCTCCGCTTTCGTCAATGTCAAAAAATTAATATTTTTGTTTCATTTTGGTAACATCTTTTTTATTGAGTATTAACCGGAAGTTTTATTGTTACTCTGGTAAATTTGTTGACCTTGCTTTCCATACTGATGCTGCCTCCGTGGCTCTCAATTATCTCCTTGGCAATGGCAAGACCAAGACCTGTTCCGCCCTGCTCCCTTGACCGTGCCTTGTCAACACGATAAAAACGCTCAAAAATATGGTTCAAATCCTCCTCGGGAACACCAATTCCGTTGTCCTCGATTTTTATGTATGCCTCATTTCCCACAAACCCCGCAAAAACCTTTATGCTTCCGTGATGCGGAGTGTATTTCATTGAATTTGAAATTATGTTTTTAACCGCACGCTCAAGCCTGAATTTGTCGGCATAAACCATGGGAATTGAATTCACGGTGTTATATGTAAGCTCCTGATTCTTGTTTTCAGCTTCAATCTTGAAGGTCTCCACAACCTCACGGAGCATTTCGCCCAGGTCAAAGGCCTCCATATTCATTTCAACACTCTGTGAATCGTACTGGGAAAGTGTCAGCAAATTCTTAACCAGATTGGTCATCTTGTCGGTCTCATTGTGAATTGTCTTCAGGAAGGATTTTTCAATCTCCTCGCCCATGGGATAATTGTCAAGAAGGGTTTCGGTGTAGGTCCCGATGGTTGTGAGAGGCGTTTTCAGCTCGTGGGAAACCTCAGCCACAAATTTCTTTCTTGACTTCTCAAGATTGAACTCCTCAGTTACATCACTGAGCACACAAACCACGCCCGCGACACGGTCTTCGTCCATTTTGAAGGGCAGAAAGTACGCTTTTATGTGCTTTTTGTTGATTTCAATTTCACGGACTTCGGTGCGGAATTTTGTGAGATAAACAAATTCTGCCATACATACATCAGAGTGGAGTCCCTCAAAGAATTCGTCAAACAACACTTCCTTTGGTTCATCAATGTTCAGTATATTTTTTGCCGCCTTGTTGATTGAAATTATTTCCTGATTTGTGTTGAATGCAATAATACCATTATTTATATTTTCCAGTATTATTTCAAGCTTATGTTTTTCGCTTGCCACCTCGTTTATGGCATTTTTCATTACTCCGCCCATATAATTGAAGGTTTCAACAAGGGTTCCGATTTCATCCCGTGACGCCACCTCCAGATTGGACTCAAAGTTACCTTCGGCAAAGTCCTCCGCCTTCTCGGTGAGAACCGAAATTGGATTTGTTATGGTTTTTGACATAAAATAACCCAACACAATTGAAGCCAGAACACCAAAGAGCATGGCCTGTATAATTATAAAAAGTATATTCTGAATAACAAGGTTCACGCCCTGTTTGTTGTCTCGAACGTAGATTATGTAGTCGCTGCGCTGAGCACCGCCGTCAACAAAATATGCATAATCCATATAGTCAGCAGTGAAGCGTGTTCCCTTGCCCACCTGACCGGACATTGCTTCGATAAGGTTCGGGGTCTTTTCAAAAATATCCGCAGACGTTCCTGTTGCAACAATTCGCGAGGCATCTGCCGCATTGAGAACGGCACACTGACGCTGTTCAGAGAGACCCAACTGAGCCGAATATGCCGAAATCACTGTATTGAGACGGTTCATCTTTTCGCTGTTGCTTTCGTCAGAACGCAAAATTTCAGTCACCACCCGGGAAAACTCACCGGACATAACATTGTCCATCTGCTCATTGAAATCCCTTGAATACATATTCACAACGCTGGTAAGCATATAGCCGCCCACAATAAGCATTATTGCAAAAACCAAAGCCACAAACAATATGACTATTTTCCATTGCATTTTTTTGAACATAATTCAGTTTCTCCGTAAAACTTTATTTTTTCTTTCCATACAGAAACTCGTTGTCTCTTGCTCTGTTTTCAAGAACGTCACGGTAGGCTCTTGCTGTTGACTTATAAAGAACATAATTTGCACTTCCGGTTTTTTCTGTCGCAGCAAGCTTTTCAGCCTTATTCATACGTTCACGAATATTTGAATCATTCCAGTCCTGAGGAGCATATAAATCACGACGAATGCGATACTGAGTTATTATTCCCGCATATGCGGTTTTTTCAATATGTTCAAGGGTGAATCGGTTTTTGAGAACTCTGTGTTCCACTTTGGAATCTGCATTGAGCCCCACCTTCATTCCGATTTCATCCATCATAAAGCTCACAATGGTTTCTTCGCCGCCGGCAAAATTGTTGCCCACTCTGCCGTAGCTGCAACGAAAACCGCCAATCATTCTGAGGCAGTTTGCACGCACCGCAAAGTTTGCTCCATAGGGAAATTCGCCGTAATCCTTAGCATAACGGAATCCTGCGTCGGGTATTTCCAGATTGCTCCAAAGCCCGATTGTATTTTCGTTCACAATTTCCCTTGCCTCCTCAGGAACTGTCAGCAGAACCTGACCACCGCAAGTTCCCAGAGCCTCATTTTCGTCAAAAACCTTTATAGTCTGACTCACAATGTCACCTTCGGCAATGGAATCATCATCCACATAGAGAATATATTCACCCTTTGCCGCCCACATTCCGTAGTTTCTGGCAAAAGAAAGTCCCGATTGTGGAGCTGTTATATAGTTTATATCTATATTTTCGTGTTTTGCCTTTACCTCCAGAGCAAACTCCTTCAGGGACTTGTCACGGAAATTGTTATTCACAAAGATAATCTCATAATTTTCGGGATTTTCGGTCTGATTGCAGAGAGCTTCCATACAATCGCTGAGAGTTTCGGAAATCTTGTGTGTGCAAAGAACAACCGAAAGCTTCTTTGTGGCTTCACGGGGGTTTTCAACTCTTCCTTCCATATCATAAAGCATATCGTTCCTTGCCCTTGCGTCAAGGAAAGAAAACGCCGCTGTCATATGGTCAAAAAGATATTCCCCTTTGCGACAAATATACTCAAGATTATCCGACATTTTTCCGTAAATACGGAATTTATCGCTGACGGTTTCGCAATTCATGCCAACCGTAATCGCATCATCGGGAAGTATTACATCCTCCGGAACATCACCAAAATTAACATAAATCAAATTGCTGACTCCATTCCCGAAAAACAGCTCACTGAAGTCTTTCTTTTCGATTATAATGTGACCTGCCCTGCGTATTTCTTCCTTAAATTCTTCTGCCATCCGGGAATTTTTCTCATCGGTGCAAACATACCACAAAAGTGGAACAAGATAGAAATCACGTCTGAAATCGTCATATACCATCAGCTTGTAACGGTTTCGGGTTATTCCCAGCTCCTTGTCCTTTGCAGTCAGAGAACCGTCGTGCCAACGGTATGAATAAATGGGCTTTGCAAAGGAGGTATGACGGATTTCCAGAAGGGAATTCATACGCATCCAATAATCATAGTCCTCAAGGGTGTGCTTATAGCTGGAATAGCAGCCCAGAATTTCCAATGCCTTTTTCCTATACATAAATGCAGCACCGATTGTGTTGTTGGCATAGGTATTCAGTTCCTTTGTGTCGCCGGGGAAAATAACATTTCCGCTGCCCATGGGATATTCATACCAGCCGTGTTTTGAATACTTCTTGCCCTTTGCATTTATGAGACGCATATTTCCCCACACCATTGCAGTTCGGGGATCGCTTCTCAATTCATTAACCATTTTTTCAAGAAAATCCTGATCCATAATATTATCGGCACTGGTCCAGGTAAGAAACTCACCTGCGGCTTCGCTGAAGCCTCTTGAAAGGGTTCTGGGAATTTTCCTGTTTTCTTGAGTGAGAACACGAATTCTTGAATCCTGACGGGCATAATGATAGGCAATGTCAAGGGTGTCGTCCTTTGAGCCATCATTAATTATAATCAGTTCAAAGTTATAATAAGACTGGTTCAGCACCGACTCAATTGAATCGGCAAGGATATCTCCGCCGTTATACACAGGAAGGACAACCGAAACAAGTCCCTTCACCTGAGGGACGTGAACCATTGTCAGGTCAAGAGGATACTTTTGATTACGTTCCTCCTTGTAACGAATAAACTTATATTGATATAAATTTCCGGGTCTTTCTTCCACGGGTTCCTTGACACCAAATAAAAGCTTTTTTATGTGTTTAAGCATTTCAGTTTACCTCCCAGTATTGTTTCCGTTCATAAAATCCAGAAGAGCGTTCCAGGCTTCCAGATAACATTCTTTATAATATATATCCAAGGGATGGGCATTTTTCTTTGTAAGAATTTTTATTTCCTTTTCAACAATCTTTATCTGACTTCTCACATATCTTTTTGTCCATCCGATGTTTGTGTGGAGGTCACAGAAGAATCTGTGGCTGGTCAGAATTCCTGCACGAATGGTCTTTTTCACGTGTTCACGGTTGAAACGTGAATGGTCAACTCTGTGAAGAACCTTTGCGTGAGGCTGGAGACCGATGCCATAACCAATCTGAAGCATCTTGAATGCCAATGCAGTTTCCTCGCCGCCGGCAAAATCGTTGCCAACCCTGCCGTAGCACATACGGAATCCGCCAACTCGCCATATAGCCTTTCGGCGGACGCTGTAATTGGCACCGTAAGGAAATTCAAATTGCTGTGTGGTTTCACGGAAATTGTTCCCGGAAATTTTGAACTGGCTCCAGATATTTTCCCAACCCTTGCGCAGAACATCGGGGGTGGGGAAGGGTCTTTCAAGTATAACCTGACCCCCCACAATTCCCACATTGGGATGATACTTGAACCCGGAATATATCTCCTCAAGGAGATAGTAATCAGCCAGGGCATCATCGTCAAGAAACAAAAGATATTCACCCTTGGCATTCCACATTCCGCCGTTGCGGGCATAGGAAAGTCCCTTTTGCGGAACGCTCATATACCTGATAAAGCCTTTGTATTCCCCATATTTGAGAATGAATTCCTCAACGGCTTCTCTGATTCCAGATGTGAAAGGAGCATTATCCACAATAATAATTTCATATTCCTTCTTGCTCATTGACTGGCGGATAACCGACCATATTGCATCAATAAGCTTTTCGCCACGCATATAAGTACAAATTATAATTGAAATCTTCTTTTCGTATTCATCGGGGTCTTCCACCATTTTTTCCAGCTCATAAAGAACCTTGTTCTTTATCTTTGTGTCTGCAAAGCTGAAGATTTTTTCTCCATCTTCCATACGGAACCAACCTCTAAAATCCTCAAGCTCAGGAAGGCCGCCTTTCTTTGAGGTTGTTATGCAGATGTCAAAGCCGTCACCGTCACCCTCCGAAACTGTGTCGGAAACAAGAACCGTCCCCGAAAAATTAACCTTTATTTCTTCCTTATTGGAGCTTCTGCCATCACCGAAATAGACATAACAGAAGCAGGAATACTTTTCACCCGCCTTGCAGAATTCAGCTTGCTCACGGGTCATAATCATATGACCTGCCTTTTCGGCAGCCGCCCTGAATCCTTTGTATGCCTTGTCGTTTTCGTCATCGGTTTCAATTACCCACACAAGAGATGACATATAAAAGTCACGTCTGAAGTCGTCATAAACCATCAGCTTATAGCGGTTTCGGGTTATTCCCAGCTCCTTGTCATGAGCAGTAAGAGAATCGTCGTGGATTCTATACAGATAAATGGGCTCTTTTTCATCAATATGCTCAATCTTAAGCAGTGAATTCATACGCATCCAGTAATCGTAATCCTCAAAGTTGGTCTTGTATTTTGAATAGTCGCCAAGAACCGACAAAGCAGACTTGCGATACATAAATGCGGCACCGATTGTGTTGTTGGCATAGGTATTAAGTGCCTCGGTATTTGAAGGAAGGCACACGTTTCCCGAAAATTTGGGCTTTTCGAACCAGAAATGACCTCTCTTGGTTCTGCCATTTTTGTTGATAAGACGCATATTTCCGAATACCATTGCCGTGTCGGGCTTGCGATTAAGGTTTTCAACAAGAATTTTCAGGCAATCGGGAAGCATAATGTTGTCGGCGCTTGTCCAGGTAAGAAATTCGCCCTTTGCGTCACGGAACCCCGCCGAAAGCGCTGAAGGAAGCTTCTGATTTTCCTGGTCAATTATGCGTATTCTCTTGTCCTTTTGGGCAAATTCACGGGCAACCTCAAGAGTACCGTCAGTTGAACCGTCATTGACAATTATAAGCTCAAGGTTATTATAGGTCTGATTGAGAACACTTTCAACGGATTTTTTGAACAGCTTTCCGCCGTTATAAACCGGAAGAACAACCGAAACAAGCTCCTTTTCCTGAGGAACTTCCACATTTTCCAAAACGGAACCCATAACCCTGTCACGTTCATTTTTGTATTTTGTAAATTTCTCTCTTCCAAGACTGATTTTTCTTTTCTTTTTGTGGGTTACATTTTCACGGTGGATAACTTCCGCAAGACCCTTGCTAAGGGCAATTCTGAGACCCACTCTCTTATAATCCGAAAGCACGAGAAGGGAACGGACAAAGGCAACACCCGTCTTTCGGAACAGCTTTTCAATTTTCAAACCTGTCCGCCATACATATGTGTCATGAAGGTCAATTTCTTCCTGCTTGTGCTGATGGGCTTCAAACTGAATCTGCATTATTGCATTTCGGTCGGCTTCAATCTGTTCCTCAAGCTGACGGGATTTTGACTTCTGAACTTTGAGGCTTTCTCTTGCTTCCTCCAATTCTTTTTTCAGATTTTCAATCTTGTTTTCTGCTTCGTTCAAGCAACCATAAACACCGTTTCCTATTTCCTCAAGGGTTCTGTCTTCAATACCCTCGGTATTTTTCCGCTGATAAATAACCAGAATCTCCTTGCCGGGCCATTGTGTTCCTTCCATTTCGGTACAGTCAATTTCCTTAAAGAAAACCAAGCTGAACTCATCATTAAACAGTGAAAAAATATTATAATCAAAGGTAAAGAAATGCTCCTCAATTCTGTCAAATTCCCTGAAAGGAAGAAGTGCAACAAAATACTTGCGGCTGTTTTTCATCAGCTTGTTCATAAGCTCGCCGCCATTTTCAAAATGCTCCAGAGTGTTTGATGAAAAAATAATATCAAATTCCCCACGGAAATCATTTATATCTTCCTTCACAAACTTATACTTTGGGTATCTTTTCCCTGCAATTTCAAGGGCAGCTTCCGAAATATCCGTGCCTGTTATTTCACTTTCGGTGAAATATTTACCCAAAACATTGACGCCCTCGCCCTCAGCACAGCCGATATCACAAACCGAAAGACGGTTTTTTAACGCGTCCTCCCCAAGCCAAAACGGGAAATTGTTCACAGCCAGCTCATAAAAGAATATGCTTTGTTCACGACCCTCAGACTTGTCCCAGTCACCGCTGGCAAAGCGTTCTTCCCAGTAATCGCCGGAATTTATTTCAACTTTCTTTTGGTTATCCATAACTATTCTCCTATAACAATCTCCGCAGGAACATTCATAACCCCGAAATGCTCCCGATTGCATATAACCTTAACGTATGCCGCACCCTCAATGTAATCATAATACTGTATGGGAACAGTATTTCTCTTTTCGAGGCTGGAAATAACTGTATATTCACCAATGTTCAAATAAAGTGGGAATGATACCTTTACAACATTCAAACCCGTCTTTTTGAAACGCATATCCTTGTCGTGAAGTGCCGAAACAAAAAGGTCAAGTCCGTTTTTATTTTTTAATGCCACCGCAAACCCCACATTTTCAAGGTCTGCACCTTTTGGAATATCCACAACCGTTTCAATTGTCATTGTTTCACCGGATTCAAAAACCTCATTTTCTCCGGTTTTTTTAAGGAGCCTCACATCCTTTATGCAACCCACGTCTGAGCCGAAGCGATTGATTGCGTTGAATTCCTTCTGAGGTCTTTTTTCACGGACAACATTTTCGGTTTTTGCCCTTTCAAGGTATTCCGAAGCATTGTCCTCACAGCTTGTGATAAATTCCATATACTTTGAAGTAACTTCCTGAACCTCGCCATCCATAACAAGGCGACCACAGTCCAGCCATATTGCTCTTGTGCAGAAACGGCGTACCGCATCAACATCGTGGCTGACAAAAAGAATGGTTTTTCCCTTTTCCTTCATCTCCTCAAACTTGTTGTAGCACTTTGCCTGAAAGCGGTAATCACCCACCGCCAACGCCTCGTCCACAATAAGGATGTCGGGGTCTGAATTTATTGCCACCGCAAAGGCAAGTCGAACAAACATACCGCTTGAATAATTCTTCACGGGACGGTTTATGAAATCACCGATTTCGGCAAAGGCGGCAATTTCGTCAATTTTCTTTGCCACTTCTTCCTTTTTCATTCCCATAATTGTTCCATTGAGATAAATATTCTCAATTCCGGTATATTCGGGATTGAAGCCGGCACCCAGCTCAAGAATTGCGGCAACTGTGCCGTCCATTATCTTTTCGCCGGTTGTGTGGTTTATAACACCGGTAAGGATTTTCAGGAGTGTGGACTTTCCTGACCCGTTTTTCCCGATGATACCAACGGTTTCGCCCTTTGAAATACTGAAGGAAACATCATTCAGGGCATAGAAATTCTTTATCTTTTCCTTGTATTTTTTAGGAAAAAAAGACTCAAGAATTCTGTCACCGGGCTTGTCGTATATCTTATAGACCTTGCTTAAATTCTTAACTTCGATTGTCAACACGGTCATTCCTTTCTTTTGTTTACACAAGTCAAAAGGGCGTGTTCATAATTTGAAATCGCCCTTTATTTAAAATCATATACTCTTTTTGTAGGTCACAAATGTTATGTAAAGACCGTTTTCTGTCTTTAGCATATTTTCTTCCTTAACATACCAGTTTTTATTTTCATCAAAGTTCAACAAAAATCTGTCAGCAACGTAAGCAAAATCAATTTTTGTTATATATGCCGTGTCGCAGTATTTTTCTGCTTCACGGTATACTGATTCACCGCCTATAAAGAAGATATCCTCATCGGAATATTCTTTTCGGGCGATTTCAATTGCTTTTTCAATGCTGTCACACACCACAACACCTTGGGGAGCGAAGGTTTTGTCATGTGTCAGAACAATATTAAGCCTCTTGGGGAGAGGCTTCTGATTCGGGAAAGACAAAAATGTGTTTTTTCCCATAATAACAGCCTTCCCGGAGGTTGTTTCTCTGAAAAATTTCATATCTTCGGGAATGTGGTCAAGAAGACGGTTGTCCTTGCCGATTCCCCAGTTTATATCTGCCGCAGCTATTATATTCATAATTTTTTCCTCTTCCAATTTTAAAAAACTTTATTTTTTACTTTTCACTTATATATTCATCATCTTTTAAAACAAGCCCTGCCAATTCCTGCAACTTATCCTTCAATATCTGCTTGTCCGGCAAGCAAAGAGTATAATCTGAAACCAATGTGGGAGACATACTGCGACTTAAAGCATATTCAACCACAGCATCATCCTTGCTTGCACAAAGAATAAGACCAACGCTTGGATTTTCATTTGACTTTTTTACATCTCTGTCTAACGCTTCAAGATAGAAGTTTATCTGACCGATATGTTCAGGCTTAAATTTGCCGATTTTCAATTCTATCGGCACAAGACACGATAACGCCCTGTTATAAAACAAAAGGTCAATAAAGAAATCCTGCCCACCCACCTGAACACGATATTCTTCTCCAATAAACGTAAAATCCTTACCAAATTCAAGAATAAAATTTTTCAAATTTTCAATAATAGATTTACGAAAATTACGTTCAGAAAATTGTTCGGGCAAATCAAGAAATTCCAGAACGTAAGTATCAAGAATTGAATTACGAACTGTTTGCGGAACTAATTCAGGTGCTTGTTTTCCGGCGGAAAGCATATATCTTTCATAATACGCACTGTCAAGCTGACGTTCAAGTTCACGAAAAGAATATTTTTCTTTTGCAGCTAATTCAATATAAAAATCTCTTTCTTCCTTTGTTTTTGATTTTGACATAATAGCAAGATGATTGCTCCAACTAATTTGTGTCAACAGTGTTGACACAAATTCATCGTCCTTGTATGTTTCATAAAACTGACGCATTCTATAAAGACCGCGTCGATTGAATCCTTTGATTGCAGGAGCGTTTTTTGATATATAATTTGCTACCTCATCAATAACTTTATCACCGAAAGAAGATTCTGCACATAATTTTGATAAATACTCTCCAACTTCCCAATACATATTGATAAGTTCTGTATTTACCGCTTTTAAAGCTCGATTCTTGGCTTTTTCTATTATTGATATAACTGCACCAAAATCATTGCTCATTGCTTTTAAATTTTTTTCCATGTGCGAACATCCTTCTTTTTCTTATTTACCTTTTTCCAGCATACTCCACACATATCTCATCCGAACAAGGTGAGAATATATAATACACCAACGATGTACTTTTCTATACCGCCACGGGAATGTTCTTTATCTGTTCCCCGGCTTTGTAATTCTCCAGTACAAAATCATCTGGAGTGAAATCATAAAAATTCTTTATATCCTTGTTGATTATCAGCTTCGGAGCATCAAACTGTTCACGTGAAATCAGCTCCTGAACAAGGGGAATGTGTCTGTCATAAATATGAGCATCGGCAATAACGTGAACAAACTCGCCCACCTCAAGACCGCTTACTTGTGCAAACATATGGGTGAGAGCCGCATACTGGCACACGTTCCAGCTGTTTGCGGTGAGGGTATCCTGACTGCGTTGGTTGAGAATTGTGTTCAGCTT
>JAZNLK010000018.1:0-33465 GCA_045579055.1 Clostridia bacterium | reverse complement strand
GTTGCGGCAAAAAAAGAGTTTCGTGACAATACCCAAAAGACTTTGAGGGTTGCAACCAAGTTCACAAATATTGCAAAGACATATTATGCATCACTTGGACGTGAAATTGATATTATTCACCTCAACGGTTCAATCGAAATTGCACCGATTTTAGGACTTTCAGATGTTATTGTGGATATTGTTGAAACAGGAACAACGCTTAAAGAGAATAATTTAGAGGTAAAGGAAGAAATTGTTCCCATAAGTGCAAGACTTATTGCAAACAAGGCGAGCTTTAAGTTCAAGAACGAACAAATCGAGACCATACTGAAAAGTATGACTCAGCAACTGGAGGACAAAAATGATTAAGATATTAAAATACGGTGAGGTTGCAAATGCAGATATTTTTGCAAGGGTTGTTCCTGAAATGGACGTTGAAGCAATTGTTGCCGATATCATAGAAAATGTAAGAATAAATGGCGATAAAGCACTCTTTGAATACTGCGAAAAGTTTGACAAAGCAAAGCTTTCTGCCTTGGAAGTTACAAAAGAGGAAATTGAAGAAGCGGTAAAAACCGTTGAACCAAAGTTCCTTGAAGTATTGGCACTTGCGGCAAAGAATATCCGCAAATTCCACGAAAAGCAGGTTCGCAACGGCTTCATCATCAATGACGAAAACGGAATCGTAACAGGACAAAAGGTTATCCCCGTTGACCGTGCAGGACTTTATGTTCCCGGCGGCACTGCGGCTTATCCTTCAACAGTTCTGATGGATTCAATTCCTGCAAAAATTGCAGGGGTGAAAGAGGTTGTAATCGTGACACCTCCCAATTCTGAGGGAAAAATCAACCCGGTAATTCTGGCAGCGGCATCAATCGCAGGTGTTGACAGAATTTTCAAGGTTGGCGGTGCTCAGGCTGTTGCGGCTTTGGCATACGGAACAGAATCCGTTCCCAAGGTTGACAAGATTGTAGGTCCCGGAAATGCATTTGTTGCAGAAGCAAAAAAGCAGGTTTACGGCAAGGTTTCAATTGATATGATTGCAGGTCCCAGTGAAATTCTGGTTGTTGCTGACGGAAAGAGCAATCCGAGATATGTTGCGGCGGATCTTTTGTCTCAGGCGGAGCACGACATTCTTGCAAGTGCGGTTCTTGTAACCGATTCCATGGAGTTGGCTGAAGCAGTTCAGTCAGAACTCGAAGTTCAGATTCCTATGCTTGAACGTGCAGAAATTGCGAGAAAATCCATTGATGCCAATGGCAAAATTATTGTTGCAGATAACCTTGATGCAGCGATTGAAATCTCCAACGAAATTGCACCAGAACATCTTGAACTTTGCGTGGACAACCCGTTTGACTATCTTGACGGAATCCGTCACGCAGGTTCAATCTTTATGGGAAGAAACTGTCCTGAGGCTTTGGGGGATTATCTTGCAGGTGCAAACCACACTCTCCCCACAAGCGGAACAGCAAAATTCTCAAGCCCCTTATCGGTTGATGATTTTGTGAAGAAAACACAGTACACTTATTATACATATGATGCATTGAAGCGTGTTGCTGAGGATGTTTCCTTCTTTGCACAAAAGGAAGGGCTTACAGCTCATGCAAAAAGTGCAACCATAAGAACAGAAGAATAAGGAATGAATTACTATGAGCAGATTTTTCAGCAGTAAGTTTTCATCACTTACTCCATATACTCCCGGTGAACAACCGAAAATAATGAATCTTGTGAAGCTGAACACCAACGAATCACCTTTTCCACCATCAGCCAAGGCGGTAAAAGCGGCGGCAGAGGCGGCAGAGCTTCTTCAGCTTTATTCTGACCCCACAGCAAGTGCATTGACGGAAAAAATGGCGGAAACTCTTGGGGTAAAGACAGGACAGGTGCTTATGACCAACGGTTCAGATGAAATTCTGAACTTTGCTTTTATGGCATATTGTGACAAAGATACTCCGGTGGCATTCCCTGATATTACATACGGCTTTTATCCGGTTTTTGCACAGCTTTACAACCTTGACTATGAAGAAATTCCGCTGGATGAAGATTTTAGAATAAGAGTTTCGGATTATATTGGATTAAACAAAACAATATTCATCGCAAATCCCAATGCTCCCACAGGTATTTGTCTGTCGCTTTCAGAAATTGAAGAGATTATAAAGAGTAACCCAAACAATATTGTTGTAATTGACGAAGCCTACGTGGATTTTGGCGGGGAAAGTGCTGTGAAGCTGATTGATAAATACGATAATCTTCTTGTGACGGGAACATTTTCGAAATCCCGTTCAATGGCAGGTGCAAGACTGGGCTTTGGTGTTGCTTCGGAAGCAATTATTCAGGATTTGAACACAATCAAATATTCCACCAATCCCTATAATATCAACCGTATGACCATGGCGGCAGGTATCGGTGCATTGGAGGATGAGGAGTATACGAAAGCAAATTGCAAAACAGTATGCGAAAATCGTGAGTATACGGTCTCGGAACTGAAAAAACTTGGCTTTATAATGACAGATTCCACCGCAAACTTTATATTTGCAAAACATCCTTCTGTTTCGGGTGAAGAAATATACACAAAGCTTCGTGAAAAAAGTATTTTGGTGCGGCATTTCACAGCACCGAGGATTTGTGAATATAACCGCATTACAATCGGTACAAAAAAACAGATGGATAAATTCCTGAACGCAATATGCGAAATTCTGGAGGAAAAGTAAATGAGAAAAAGTGAAATCAAACGTGATACAAATGAAACAAAAATAAATCTTTCCCTTTGTCTTGACGGCACGGGCGAAAACAACATTGACACAGGCTGTGGCTTTCTTGACCATATGCTGACACTTTTTGCAAAGCACGGCAGATTTGATTTGTCGGTGAAATGTGACGGTGACACATTCGTTGACGACCATCACACCGTTGAGGATGTGGGAATTTGTCTCGGCAAGGCATTTGCGGAGGCTCTTGGCGACAAGAAAGGAATTATCCGTTACGGAAATATGATTCTCCCTATGGACGAAGCACTGATTGTAGCGGCGGTTGATTTGTCGGGCAGAGCAACACTTTCATATAAGCTTGAAGTTCCCACACAGAAGGTTGGAACATTCGATACAGAACTGGTTGAGGAATTTTGGCTTGGCTTTGTCCGTGAGGCGGCTTGCACACTGCACTTTGTTCAGCTCAGCGGAACAAATTCACATCACATAATAGAAGGAGCCTTCAAAGCGGCAGGCAGAGCCTTCCGTCAGGCAGTTTCAATGGACAAGGGTTTTGAAAACGAAATACCTTCCACAAAGGGGGTTCTCTAAATGATAGCAATTGTTGATTACGGAGTGGGTAACCTCTTTTCTTTGAAAAGCTCTATGGAGGCAATCGGTGCAGATACCGTTGTGACCGGTGATGCCGAAACATTGAGAAATGCTGAAAAAATTATTCTTCCGGGAGTTGGTGCATTTGAGGATGCCATTGCAAAGCTCAGGAGCACAGGACTTGATGTTGTGATAAAGGAAGAAGCTGCAAAGGGTAAACCCATAATGGGTATTTGCCTCGGTATGCAGATGCTTCTTGAAAAAAGCTTTGAATATGGTGAATATGAAGGACTTGGACTTATCAAGGGTGAGGTTCGCTGTATTGACGAAGTGATTCCAAAAGATTTGAAGATTCCTCACATTGGCTGGAATGCACTGAAATTCAATGGCGAAAAGCACAAGATTTTTAAGTATATAAACGAAGGGGATTTTGTTTATTTTGTACATTCATTCTATGGTGCAAAGTGTGCGGAATCTACCATTGCAACAGCAGAATATGGTGCAGATTTGACTGCGGCTGTGGCAGACAAAAATGTTTGCGGCTGTCAGTTTCATCCCGAAAAAAGTGGTGATGTTGGTCTCAGAATTCTGAAAGCATTTTGCGAAATGGAGGGATAAGAGATGTATATTTTTCCCGCAATAGATTTATACGAAGGCAAGGCGGTACGCCTTCTTCGTGGCGAATATGACAAAATGACGGTTTACAGCGAAAACCCCATTGAAATTGCTTATGAATTTGAAAAGGCAGGGGCTTCACACATACACATGGTTGACCTTGAAGGCGCAAAGAGTGGCGGAACTCCTAACCTTGAAATAGTGAAAGAAGTTGCTGAAAAGACAAATCTTTTTGTGGAAATCGGTGGCGGTATTCGCCGTATGGAGGTTATTGACGCCTATATTGGCGCAGGAATTGACCGTGTGATTTTGGGAACTGCGGCTGTTCAGAATAAAGCTTTTGTGAAGGCGGCGGTTGACAAATACGGCGAAAAAATTGCTGTTGGTGCAGATATTAAGGATGGGTATGTTGCAATCAAGGGCTGGACAGAAAAGTCACAGTATACCTGTTTTGATTTCTGTGAAGAGATGCAGAACCTTGGTGTCAGAACCCTCATTTGTACCGATGTTTCAAAGGACGGTGCAATGCAGGGAACAAACCGTGAATTATACAAAGAATTATCAGAGAAATTCAATATGCAGATTGTGGCATCAGGCGGTGTTTCAACAATTGATGATGTGAAGGCACTTGCTGCAATGAACCTTTACGGTGCAATAATCGGAAAGGCATATTATACAGGGGCAATTTCTCTTAGTAATGCGATAGAGGTGGCAGAATGATTACAAAAAGAATAATCCCTTGCCTTGATGTCAGAAACGGCAGAGTGGTAAAGGGTGTAAATTTTGAAGGTGTTTCGGATGTATCACATCCTGTGGAGCTTGCCAAACACTACAGCGACAGCGGTGCTGATGAGCTGGTTTTCTATGACATAACCGCATCCTTTGAGGGTAGAGCACTCTTTACAGATATTCTGAAAGAGGTTGCAAAAACAATATTTATTCCTCTGACTGTTGGCGGTGGAATTAATACTCTTGAGGATTTTGACAGAGTTCTCAAATGCGGTGCTGACAAGGTTAGTGTAAATTCGGGAGCAATCAAAAATCCTCAGCTGATTTATGATGCGGCAAAACGTTACGGCGACCAGTGTGTGGTGATTTCTGCCGACGTAAAGCGTGTTGACGGTGTGTTCCGTGTTTTTGCCAAAGGTGGCAGAGAGAATACAGGAATGGAAGCTGTTGAATGGATAAAAAGATGCGTCGATAACGGTGCAGGCGAAGTGGTGCTCAATTCAATTGACACAGACGGCGTGAAAAAAGGGTTTGACCTTGAAATGCTGGATGCCGTTTGCAATGCGGTATCTGTTCCGGTAATTGCGTCAGGCGGTGCAGGTTGCATTGCGGATTTTGTGGAGCTTTTCAAAAAGGTACCCAAGGTTGATGCAGGTCTTGCAGCTTCAATTTTTCACTTCGGCGAGGTTGCAATAAAAGATTTGAAAACAGAACTCCGTGCTAATGGAATTGATATGAGACTGTAGTTCTATAGTTTTTGATTTTTTTATTTATGCTATGAGCACAAGGAAAGGAATGAGTATAAATATGCTTAACATAGACGAGCTTAAATTTGACGAAAAGGGTCTTATCCCTGCAATAGTTGTTGATTCAATCACAAAAAAGGTGCTGACCCTTGCGTATATGAATCGTGAGAGCCTAGAGATTTCAATGAAGGAAGGTAAAACCTGCTTTTGGAGTCGTTCAAGACAGGAACTCTGGAGAAAGGGTGAAACAAGCGGCAACTATCAGCATATTGTTTCAATTACAGCGGATTGTGACAATGATGCACTTGTTGTTGTGGTCGAAAAGGAAGGCCCTGCCTGTCACACAGGCTCAGATTCCTGTTTCACAAAAGAAGTGTGGCAAAGTGAGGACTTGCACGAATTTTCACTTCAGAGCCTGATGGATTTGCTTGTTGGCAGAAAGATAGAAAAGAAGGAAGGTTCATATACCACATACCTCTTTGAAAAGGGCATTGACAAAATTCTCAAGAAGGTGGGCGAAGAAAACACCGAGGTAATCATTGCCGCAAAGGCTGATGACAAAAAGGAAACAGTTTATGAAATTGCTGACCTTTGTTATCACGTGATGGTGCTTATGGTTGAAATGGGAATTTCCGTGGAGGATATCCACAGGGAATTGGCAAGTCGTCACGTAATTGACCACAAGGTAAAACAGGAGAAAATGACAAAATGATTTTAGAGGATTTTCACGTTCATTCAACTTACTGTGACGGAAAGAATACTCTTGAGGAAATGGTTCGTGCGGCAATTGACTTGAAAATGACTCGTATTGGCTTTTCGGGTCACGCATATACATCTTTTGACAGCACATATTGTATGACAAAGGAAGATACCTTGCGTTATGCGGAAGATATTGCCGAACTGAAGATTAAATACAAGGACAAAATTGAAATTCTCTGCGGTCTTGAAATGGACTATTTTTCGGACGAACCAGACATAGAAACTGACTATCTTCTTGGCTCGGTACACTATGTGAAGACAGGGGATATTTACTGCGAGGTTGACCACTCCGAAAAAAGAATGGTTTCGGATGTAAATGCATACTTTGATGGTGATTTTTATGCCTATGCCAAGGAATATTTTACTTTGGTTGGTGATGTAATCCGCAAAACAAATGCTGATATAATCGGGCATTTTGACCTTATCACAAAGTTCAATGAAGGTAGCAAGCTTTTTGATACGAGCAATCAGCAATATGTTTCAGTGGCAAAAAATGCAATAGATATGCTGATTCCGTATAACAAGCCATTTGAAATCAATACCGGAGCAATATCAAGAGGGTATCGGACAGAGGCTTATCCTGAGATGCAGTTCTTGAAATATATCAAAGAAAAAGGCGGAAGAGTAATACTTTCGGGAGATACTCATGCCGCGGAAAATCTCTGTTACAGATTTGAGGAGTATGAACATATTGCCAGGGATTTGGGATTTAATAACTTGAGCTTTGAAAAATTATAGATTTTATTTAGTCGTACTATTGGTAATTCGAATCATAAAATAATACAATTATGATATAATAATGCTTGATGTTTTTGAAAAGAGGTAATCATAATGAAAAAGAAGTACTTCAAAACAAATACCGGTCTTGTTATTTTTCTTTGTGTTGTTAACAGCTTTGTTCCTGTTCTTGCTACGATTGCATCAATGATGGATTGCAGGCTTGTTTTGCACAACGAAATGATCTGGGCACTTGCCACTCTTGCAATTGGTGGCGTTACCACAATTGCTATGTTTATATTTACAGGAAAAAAGATTCTTAAAGCAGGCGGTATTTTCGCATGCATTTCGCTTTTGATGACTGAAGCAAACTGGATTATTTACGGTCTCTCGGCTCCCAAAGCAATGTTGGTTATTGCCGCAAGTATTGTTTTTTCATATATGATATGGATCAGATTTGCAAATCCGATGGTTGTTAAAGTTCCTGTTCTTATAATTTCAATCCTGATGTTGCCTATACTCACATTTTTCTCGTTTTTCTCATTTGCGTATTCAAAAAATGTATCAGAGGTTGTTCAGATTGCGAAGTCGCCTAATGAAACGCATTATTTTCAGGTTATTAATGAACGGAAAACCGATGGCGTAAAGCACACACGGGTTGATGTTTATGATGCAGACGGAATAACGGATTTCGGAATATTCCGTTTTGAAAAAAAACATCAGAATGCATATAAAACAAAAGGTGCAGAATTTGAAGTAGTGGATGTTGCTTGGATAGACGACAACACTTTGAATGTTAACGGAAACATATATACGATAAAATAAATTTAAACAAAATTTTTAGTTTATTTATTTAAATTTTGTATAAAAACGTCTTGAAAATTTTAACTAACAGTGCTATAATCTACTAGAATATTGAAACAGACAAGTTTTTAAGGAACTTGTCTGTTTTTTGGGAAAATAAATTTTAAAAAGGAAGCGAAAATATGAGTATATTGTTATCTGTTTCAATTGCGTTACTGGCAGGTCTTTTAATGACTCGTGCATTCAAGCCGTTTAAGCTACCGTCCGTAACAGCATATCTTATTGCGGGAGTATTGATTGGTCCATATTGTTTAGGAAAGCTAGGAATTTCCGGATTGGGTTTTGAATCGCACACAGCTGTTGAATCATTGTCATTGATTTCTGATATTGCTCTTGGTTTTATTGCTTTCTCAATAGGAAACGAATTCAGAACCTCTGAATTGAAAAAAACCGGCAAACAGGCATTGGTTATAGGTATAGTTCAAGCCTTTGTGGCAACCTTATTTGTTGATATTGCCTTGTACGGCGTGCATCTTATGATGCCTGACAAGCTGACATTGCCACAAGTTTTGACCCTTGGTGCAATTGCTACGGCAACAGCCCCTGCTGCAACCCTGATGGTTGTCAGACAGTATAAGGCTGATGGTCCGTTAACAAAGCTTCTTTTGCCAATTGTTGCATTGGATGATGCTGTTGGTCTTGTGGTGTTTGCGGTTTCCTTCGGAATTGCAAAGACTTTGATTGCGGGTAATATAGATATGGTTTCAATAATTTTGAATCCATTGATTGAAATTGCCGGTTCGCTGACACTTGGTGCGGTTATGGGCTGGATTTTGACGCAACTGGAAAAAATGTTTAATTCCAATACAAATCGTTTGAATATGACAATAGCATTTGTATTTTTGACTGTTGCACTTTCTAAGATGAAATTTGAGATTGGAACCGTACATATCGATTTTTCATCATTGCTTGTTTGTATGATGTTGGGCACGGTTTTCTGTAATATATGTCCCCTTTCTCATGATCTTATGGAGAAAACAGACAAGTGGACATCGCCTCTTTTCGCACTGTTCTTTGTAATAAGCGGTGCTGAACTCGAACTCAATGTTTTTGCCGACTGGGCAATTGTAGTTATTGGTGTAGTTTATATTATATTCCGTTCGTTGGGTAAATACTTTGGAACATTCGCCAGTGCAAAGAGTGTGAAGTGTTCTCCGAGTATATGCAAGTACCTTGGTATAACTTTGTTGCCGCAAGCCGGTGTTGCTCTTGGTATGTGTACTAGCGTAGCTTCCGATCCTCTTTTTGGAAGTGCCGGTAATTTGGTTAGAAATATAACACTTTTTGCAGTTTTGATTTATGAACTTGTTGGTCCGTTGCTTACACGTCAGGCTTTGACTGCAGCCGGAGATATCAAGCCTATGTCTGATGAAGTCAAGAATCGTCGTCAGAAGAAACTTGAAATGGTGCAGAACAAAGAAAAATAGATTAATAGTGAAAATCCGAATGCCAAATGGTGTTCGGATTTTTGACGGAATATTTTATACAGGAAGTGGCATTTTGAAAAGATTTTCAGAAAATGTGTTTAAATATACTAAAATTATTATAAAATGGTTTTTGATTTCATTGGTAGTTGGTGTAGTTTGTGGACTTATTGGGGGTGTGTTTCATAAATGTATAGAATATGTCACCGAAAAACGTCTTGAAAACTTTTGGTTGATTTTTTTGTTGCCGGCAGGTGGAATCCTAATCGTATTTATTTATCATTTGTGCAAAAAGTGGGGAAAGCTTGATACAAAACGTGTTATATTGGCGGCTGATGGGAAGACGGATGTACCCGTTGTTCTTGCTCCGTTGATTTTTGCGGGAACAACAATAACTCATTTTTTTGGGGGCTCAGCCGGTCGTGAAGGTGCTGCACTTCAGCTTGGCGGAAGTCTTGGCTATGGTATGGGAAGAGTTCTTAGACTTGAAAAATCAGATTTGCGATTGATGGCTATGGGTGGGATGAGCGGAACTTTTGCGGCTCTTTTCGGAACTCCACTGACTGCAACAGTTTTTGTTGCAGAAGTAGCTTATGCGGGAGTGATGCGTTTTTCGGCTTTATTACCCTGTCTGATTGCTTCTGTAATGGCTTTTTTTGTTTCAAACAATATGGGCAATATTCCTGTTGCGTTTGAGTTGAATATATTCCCTGAATTCTCTGTTTTTTTGATGTCAAAAGTTGCATTACTGGCTGCAATGTGCGGTCTGTTGGGAATGTTTTTTTGCTTCGCATTGAATTTTGGTGAATGTCTTATGAAAAGAATAGTTCGAAATGATTATTTTCGGATTGTTCTGGGCGGCTTTTTAATTGTTTTGCTTACAGTTGCTGTTGGTAATCAGAATTATAACGGTGCCGGAATGTCTGTTATTGCTGATACAATGAATGGAAAGGTGCTTTTGTGGGCTTTCTTGTTGAAAACTCTTTTTACTGTTATAACAGTTTCCTGCGGATATAAAGGCGGAGAAATCGTTCCGTCATTCTTCATAGGTGCAACCTTTGGTTGTGCGTTTGGGGGACTTTTGGGAATAAATCCGTCTTTTGCAGCAGCAATTGGCTTTGTTTCGGTGTTTTGCAGTGTTGTCAAGTGTCCAATGGCATCTGTGATTTTAGCATACGAGGTTTTTGGTATCGGCAATATTCCTTTTTTTGCACTTGCGTGTCTAATAAGCTTTTTGGCTTCGGGCAGAATAAGCTTATATAGTGGACATAAAGATTTTTTTAACAATTAATTGAATACATAAGCAAACAACCCGACAGCATAAAATGTCGGGTTGTTGTTTTTAAAGCATATTTCCACATAAAGGGCAGAATTTGTCGTCTGATTTGGGTATTTTGTTTCCGCAGGATGAACAGATTACCGTCGGACCGTTGAATCTGTTATCCTCATGCGCAATTACAGAAGAAACTGTAATAGGTGCAGGAGTGTTTGCTGCCTTTGGTGAAGTTACAGATGATTCTTCAGGGGCAGGAATATACGGGGTCATTGGTTCATCGTCAGATAAATCCATGGGTGCACTGAAAAAATAACCTGTTTTATTATATGAAGTGTTTACATCGGATGGTGTAACAACAGAAACCGGTGCAACAACTGCAGGTTCGGGAACTAAATCCGGAATAGGTGAAACAACTGCAGGTTCGGGGTTTAAGTCGGGAACCGATTCAGGTTGCAAAGAAGTTTCATAAGTATAGGAGCAATCCGGTACGGGACTTGTTTCAATACTTGGCTCAGGTTGAGGTGTCGGGATTGTGTCGGTATTGCTTACCGGTGTAGTAATCGATGGAGAATAAAGGTGTTTTTCAAGATAAGAAAAAAGAGCGGTTACATTTTTTTTGTTTTTTCCCAAGTCAATTATTTGTGTCGACATTCTACCTTCTGAATGAACGGTCAGTGAAACGGTATCTGCGGAATGTGAACTTATTGTAACAGAAATTATTTCACCCCAGGATAATGATGATACGCCGTGAAGATATTCAAATTGAATGTAATCTTTTTCAGTTGTTTCTGATTGTAGAGTTAAACCTAATTCATTTCCCGGTCTAAAGGAGCGAAGCTCATTTAAAAATAAATCGATAGGACAATTATAATATCTTGTATCTTGAAACATTGCAGCCATAAAATTAACCTCTTTATATGATTGTTTATTTATTATAGCATTGAAAAACTTTTTTTTCAATATAAAAAACAAAAAATAGTTATTTTTATCAAAAGTAAATCCTTCTTGACATATTTTAGTGTTTGATATAAGATAATACCTTTTATACATATACGGGCGAGGATTATGATGGGGATATGAAGAAAATGGAAGAATATCCTATTATGCTTGAGTGGTGGAGTCACACCAGACCTTGTTTTGTTCATCATGATATAGGCAAATATTACGATGATTTGGATGAAGTTTTTTATCTTCCGTAATGATTAACTGAATATTTGAATTGTAATTCCGGGTCGAGGCTGAGTTTCACTCGGAATTTTTATAAATAAAAATTTTTTAACGTTATTTTCACGTCATATTCACGTTGTTTTCACGTTAAGGGGTGTATAATGCAGAAAAAAGCATAGTATTGCTGAAAATTGTTATTGGAGGATGAGATAATGTTTTGTGGAAATTGCGGACAAAAAAATGCTGACAGTTCACGTTTTTGTGAGAAGTGCGGAAGTCCTTTGGTTACTGTTGCCCCACCCGTTTCAAATGGTGATGTTTTTGCTTCGGGGTCTTCTATGCCTCAGGGTAGACCAACATTGATTTCAACTATGCGTAAGCCGGTAACACCCGTTACACCTGAACCCACTACGGAACCTGTTGTATCGCAGCCTGAGCCTGCGCCGATTGGAGATTTGTTTGTAAGTGAACCTGTTGAAGAATCCACTACAGAACCTATTGTATCGCAGCCTGAGCCTGCACCGATTGGAGATTTGTTTGTAAGCGAACCTGTTGAAGAACCCTCTTCGGAACCTATTGTACCGCAGCCTGAGCCTGCACCGATTGGAGATTTGTTTGTAAGCAAACCTGTTGAAGAACCCACTACGGAATCTGTTGTATCGCAGCCTGAGATTGCACCGATTGGAGATTTGTTTGTGAGCGAACCTGTTGAAGAGTCTGCGCCTGCACCTGAAATTCCGAAAACTGAGGTATCGCCTTTTGAGGAGCTGTTCACAAATGAACCTGTTGCAGAACCTGCAATCACTGAAACAGAGACGTCGCCTTTTGCTGATTTGTTCACTAATGAACCTGCATCAGAAACCATCTCAGAATCTGTTGTACCGCAGCCTGATTTTGCAGCGGTTAGTGATTTGTTTGTGAGTGAACCTGTTGCAGATGCGTCGTCGGAGCCGATAATTTCCAAACCTGAAACAACTCCGGTTGCTGATTTATTTGCAAGTAAGTCTGTGACAGAAGCTGAAGTTTCTGTTCCTGCATTTGATATTCCGGATGGAACAAAAAAACCGAAAAAGAAGACGAAAAAGACTACGTCGGATAAGAAGCCGATGTCTAAAAAGAGTAAACTGATAATGGTTATATCTGCGGTTCTTGTAATTGCACTTATAGGTGTTGTGTTATATTTTAATAGTTCCGGGGATGAAACGCCGAGTGCAAAAACACCTGAGGATGCATTCACTCAGTATATGGAATCCCGTTCAAAGGGCGATTTTGATAAATATATTTCTTTTGCACCCGATGCCGTTAATAAGTATCTTAAAGAAAACAAAGCTTGTTATGATCTGATAAAAGCTCAGTTTAATTATGACTATTCAAATGTTGTTGATTTCAAATATGAAATTGATGGTATTGTTGAAGCTGACAGATACACTGCCAACGATGTTGAAAGGCATATTAACTCAGTGTTGCGAATGGTTGACGAAAATGCTTCAGAAATCAGAGTTGAACAGGCAATGAAAGTTTCATATAATCTGGAAATCAAGAATAAACAAAATGTGTCGGATGTATATGAAGACGGCATTGAATGTCTTTTATACCGTCTTGAAAACTCTGAAAAATGGTATGTTATGGGGGTAGAAGACCCGGTGGAAGAATTTGTATGGTAATGCTGAATCCGGACTAAAAAGTTTTTCAACATTATTCATTGACATATGTATAAATTTTTGTTATTATGGTTATATGTGTTGATTTGTGTAAATTTTAATAGGAGTATGACGAATGAAAGAGTTGGATGTTATATTGGAATACAGAAGGAAGGAACCTTGTTGGGTTTGTGCTGAATGTGATTCCGAAAATGTGTTCAGCAACAGCAACTGCTTGTTTTGCGGACGTGCACGTGCAAACACTGACTACGTAATCAGAGAGTGGACTGAGTCGGTTCAAAATAATACGAAGGTAGCGGCTTCAGGTTCAAATGGCGGAACCGTTATGGGTGGTTCCGCTTCAACAAATGGAAACAATCCGTATACTGTCTGGATTATTATTGGTATTATTGTTTTTTTGATACTTATTTTTGCTGCTACGTCAGGAAATGCTTGCGAGGCGGACTTATCTGCTGATTTTGCAGAAACAACCTGTTCAATTCTTGAATCAAGCGAAAATTTGATTTTATAATTCATTTTGATGGTTTTCGGTCAAAGGATAGGAGGAATTAAATGCTTTGTGAAAAATGCGGAAAAAAGAATAGGGCTGATGCAGTAAAATGTTCAGAATGTGGTGCATCAATGCCGGGAAAATCCGGATGCGGTGGATTTGGAGATATCCTCAGCTATGAAAAAACAATTACACCGTCAGGGAGCACTTCAATTCCTTCGGGTGTGGACTCGGCTGAAGTTGCAAAACTCTCAAAACATATTAAGGTTCTTGAAAAGAACAACAAAAAACTTGGGACTATCAGTCTTATCTCACTTGCATTGGGCGTTATTGCTGTTCTGATATCAGTTTTTGTTATGATGTCTTCTAAGAAAGATGAGATTGTTAGTGAAAAATATGATGCAGGCTATGCATCTCAGACAGATGTTGAGGATATGCTATCAGTTTATAAAATAGCAGAAAAGGCGGCGGAAAGCGAAAGCAATTTTGGATTGAATCCGAATCCTGCCCAGATTGATTAAGCTATACATACGATAATAATTAATATACAAGATTTTGATAATTCAAATGTATTTAGGAGGAAATAAAAATGGGAAGCAATTACAAATTAACTTACAATGTGGATATGGTGTTCTGTATTGACTGTACAGGAAGTATGGACAACATCATTGAAATCGTTAAAAACAACGCATTGAATTTTTATCAGGATGTAACTTCTGTAATGGAAAAGAAGCATAAACATATTTCTCAGCTTCGTGTGAGAGTTGTTGCATTCCGTGACTATCTTGCTGACGGTAAGGACGCTATGCTTGTTACAAACTTCTTTAAACTTCCGGAGGAAGCGGTTGATTTCGAAAAGTGTGTAAGAAGCCTTGAAGCGGACGGCGGCGGTGACGATCCTGAAGACGGACTCGAAGCACTGGCATATGCAATCAAGTCAAAATGGGATACTGAAGGTATGAAAAAGAGACAGGTTATTGTTGTTTGGACAGATGCTGCAACACATCCTCTCGGTCATGGAAAAACAAGTGAGTTTTATCCCAACGGAATGGCTGCAGACCTCAATGAGCTTTCTGCGTGGTGGGGCGGAGCTCAGCAAAAGGGCTATATTGATAACAACGCAAAACGTTTGTTGCTGTTTGCTCCTGATCTTCCTGAGTGGAATGTTATTTCCCGAAACTGGGATAACGTTCTTCATTTTCCTTCTGATGCCGGTAAAGGTTTGCAAGAAGTTGAATACAACCAGATTATCGACACAATTTCGAATACAATATGAGTAGTTTTAATCAGAATAATTCTTCAAACACAGAAATGTTAAGTTCACTTTTCTGTGTTGCAGGAGAAATGAAAGAAGAAAACGGCGAGGATAGTTTTTATTATGCAACCAACGGGAACAAGGTGATTGTCTCGGTTTTTGACGGTTGCGGCGGTATTGGTTCTCGAAGATACAGTAATTATTCAGGGAAAACCGGTGCATATATTGCATCACGTGCTGTATGTGGCGGTATAAAGAACTGGTTTGAGACTGAAGGTGCTAACCCTGAAACAATAAAAGCCAATATAGAACGTTCGATGAAAGTATGCGATAACTTTGCTGACAAAGGTGGAAGGCTGATGGGAAGCCTCGGAAAAAGCTTTCCGACCACTGCTGCAATTACTGTCGCAACGCAGAATGTGGACAGTATTGATGTCGCTTGCTATTGGGCAGGGGATTCAAGATGCTATATGCTTGATTGTAACGGACTTCACCAGTTGAGTATAGATGACGTAGGCGGAGCGGATGCTTTTTCGAACCTTTCGGACGACGGCGTTCTTAAAAACGTAATCACAGCAAACTTTGCTTTTTCGGTCAATAAAAAGGACTTTCGCATAAATCATCCGTGTATTCTTTTTACTGCAACAGATGGTTGTTTTGGGTACGTCAACACGCCTATGGATTTTGAGTATCTTTTGCTTGAGGTTCTGACTGGCTCTGCAAATATTTCCCAATGGCAATCAAAGCTTGATGAATATATACTCAAATTTGCAGGTGACGATTATACGATGAGTGTTGCGGCATTTGGCTTCAAGAGCTTTGACGATATGAAAGGTTATTTTTTGCAACGGAAAGAAATTGTTAAAAACAGCTTTATCAATGAAACGGTACCGGTTGAACAAAGATGGGAAAGTTACAAAGGAGCTTATTATGCTCTGTAAGTTTATTTACATTCATATAGTTGGATTTGGTGAGATATAAAAATGGTAGTTAACGGTTATGAAATACAAGGAGAATTAAATAACGCTAACAGCGGCTTTTCAAAATGGGGGTTTGCTGTAAAGAACAGACATATCTATTTTATTAAGGAGCTTATAACCCCTGTGTATCCGGTAGATGAGTCTGCAATGTCAGGAGAACTTCTCAACTCAAAAAGAGCTGAATGTCATAAGTTTGAGCAACGCTATCGGAGGGTTTACAGCAGTATTAATTCTGTAAGTTGCGGAAATCTGATGCGTATTGTTGAATTTTTCAGATGGGGCGGAAAATACTATATTGTAACCGAGCGTGCCGGAAGTAATGCTTTGTCAATCAACGAAGTTGCTGCACTGCCGGATGTGAAAAAGTATTTTCTGATGAAGTCTGCAGCTTATGCATTTGCGTGTTTCCATCAGACCGGTTTGGTGCATTTCGATGTAAAACCGAACAATATAATTATTAAAGAAACTGCAAACAAGATGTTTGTTGCGAAGCTGATAGATTTCGATGCGGGTTTCTTTATTGATGAAATTCGTGAAGATATTGAATTAGGTGGTGACCTTACATATCTTGCACCCGAAAGTTTTCTTCACATTATCGGCGAAGATGTTACATTGACCGAAAAGGTAGATATTTTTGCACTTGGTCTTGTTTTTCATCAATATTATTGCGGTAAATTGCCGGATTACAACACCGATGAATATGATTATCTTTACGAGTCGGCACTGGATAATGGTTTTTTGGAGCCTGATTATTCCAGACTTCCCGGAAAATTGGGGAAAATGATTGGTGCAATGCTTAGTGTTGACCCCGCACAAAGACCTTCAGCCCAAGAAGTTGTAGTCACATTGAATGAGATTATTGCAGAGGAAACGGGTATTGTTTCTGTGCCATCCAAGCCGGTCGTTTTTTCTGAAATGGAACCGGAAACGGTTGTGGAAACGAGGACTTTTGATTCTGAACATACCGTAGAGAAAACGTCTTCTGCCGATGAGGAAAGCCCTGAAAGAAAGCAGGATAGTTGGTTTTCTGTGGCTTCGGATTTATAAATGATTTAAGCAAGGAAGTGAAAAAGCTTCCTTGTTTTTTTTGTATGTGAGAAAAACTAAGAAAGCAGTAAAAAATCGAAAGTAAAATTCGTTGACAAAGGGATTTTGATTTATAATAGGGTTTGAATACAAAACGCTATTTTGGATATTATTATGTTTTCATTATCTTGCTCATTATTTTACTGTGAGTGCTGTTTTATTTTTGTAATGTTGACTTTATTATTTCAAAAGTATAAAATATTCATATAAGCAATTTGATTGGATGATACACTAAAAGTATTTTTTTGTGATATTTTTTAAAATTGTATAAGTTTTAGAAGATTTACGATTGTGCAAAAAAAGGGTGACTTTATGGAATAAAAATTTACGATTGTGCAAAGACAAAATAGATGATTTAGTGTAAAATGTTAGACAGAAGAAGGAAAAGACTTTTTTGTGTAAAAACACATAAAGTTTATAAAAAAATATATGTTTTTTTACACAAAATTGTGTTGAAATATAAAAAACTTTTTGTAATATTATTAAATTTTATATACATTTTATTTTTAGGAGGAACAAGACATGACAAAAAAATTTTTCTGTTTGGTTTTGGTCATAGCAATGCTTGGATCGTTTTTTATGATTGGAGCAAATGCGGCAACTATTGCGGAATCAAAACTCCACGATGAACAGGATTTCACATTACCCGAAGGAGAAGACGGTAAGGTGTGGAGACCCGAAGGATGGATTATTAACGGTCGTCATGGTAATGCGGATTTGCTGGATCAGGGTATCTACAACATCACGGACGAGGGCTATGTTGAGCTGTGCCGTGGCGGATACGATGTTGGTGCCTGCGTATACTATGTATTACCCAGCCTTCCCAAAGATTTCACTTTGATGTTTGATGTGTGTTTTCCGGCAACAAGCGGTTTTACCGGTGAGTTAACAGTTTTGTGCTCCCTCAATGGCTACAAACAGCAGGTTAACTCAGGTGGTGCCATTACATATTTCAATGAGGACACAGGACGAGAGGCTACAGTTGGTGCAGGTTCTCACGAAAATGGCAAATGGTATACTTATGTTTATCAGATTTCAGGAGACAGAATGTCAGTATATAGAAAGTCAGAGGATGAATCTGTTTTTTCTCTGAAGGCAAATAATCTGAAAATGGCAACAAGAAGCGGAAACGAATTTTATGCTTATTCAACAAGCCCCACAGGTTACATTTATGTTGACAATGTAAAAATTTTTACAGGTACATATATGACCGGGAGCGATATAACAATCAATGAAGAAAAAACAATGATTACAGGAACCATGGATGTAACAAGCGGAAAGGCAACACCGGTGACATCTGAATCAGTAATGGCTGTTATGACTGCTTATGACAGCAAAGGCAAGGTTCTTGATATGGCTTTTGAAACAGTTGATCTGAAGTTTAATGATGACAACAGTTTCACCGTAAACCTTCCCATTACTTCGGAGCTTTATGAAAAACTGGTTGGCGGTAAGGTAGAGCTTTATCTCTGGGATTCTTTCGCAGGACTTTCACCGCAGACTTCGGCTTATACAGCGATAATTCAGTAGTGTAGAGAGGAGAAAAGAAGATGACAAAGAAAATTTTAAGCTTGTTGCTTTGTGTGACATTAGTTCTTTCAACATTTGTTGGCGTTATTAATGTCTTTGCATCAACGGTTATTTCTGACGGATATGCTCTTTCAGAAGACTTTGAGGGTGATACACATATTTTTTCAGCCGGAACAGTCACTGATGGAACAATATCGCATAATGCTACAATAACTACACAGTATGATTTTCCGTCAAAATTTGTACTTGTTTTTGATGCGTATCGTTCAAGCACCGGGTACTTTGATGTGTATATCAAGGATTCGGATTTTTCTCCGGCACAGCATTTTGGCTTGAGAATTACACAGGATTCCTATGAAGCAAATAAGTGGTATACATATAGGATGGAAATCGATTCATCACTTATTATAGATAATAATAGCAATAACAATACGGCAGCTTTTAAGATTTACAGAAAGGCTGAGGATGAAACAGAATGGAAATTTGCTACAATGAGGGCGGGTTTTAATAATACTGCGGTAATTGGCGAACCCTGTGTAAGGTATCATAACGGTATCGGTTCAGCTAACATAAGTGATAAATCCTTTGCACTTGGTGGAAATACAATTTATGATAACATTAAGGTGTTTGGTATGGAAAGCTTTGTCGGGGATGTATGGTTTGAAGATGAAAGCGGTGAAAAGCTTGAGTCTGTTTCCGGCAACAACGTTACACCGAAGTTTTGGTTAGAAAATTACGGAGGTCTTTCAATCGCTGAAGCCGTTACGGTTGTTTATGACAAAGACAATCAAATGGTTCAGATGGAATCAACACCTGTCAGCGACCTGACAGCAGGATTTCAGACAATTACAGGTGCATCTGTCGAAAGTGCGGCAGCAGCTGAGGGCGGAAGAGTAGAAGCTTTTCTGTGGACCTCTATTGATGATATGGTTCCTGTGGGAGGAATATACGGTGTTCTTGGAACAGATAAGTTCGTTGCTGAATCAACCACAAGTAGCGCTTTGGGTACACAGGGGGATGCGAAGTCAAATAGCTTTACAGCTCTTGATAGAAGCACATTAGCAAATATTCTTACGGTTGAAGGTTCTCACAGTACAGAAAAGGAAACTCCCGTAACAATCAAGGTAGTTGGTGAAACAACGGGCAAAGAACTTATATTAAGCCAGTTTAATACGAATGCTGATGGTACATTCAAGACAAGCTTTGCGATAAATCCTGGATATTGTACAGATGATACGGTTGCGATAGTGACACTTTCAGGTATTGATACAACAACTGTCAGCTTTGAAATCCCTGTTCTTTCAAATTGGGGCGATATGGTAGAGGACTTTAGTGTGTTTGATGCTGAAAATGTTGAAGAATATTACAATACATATAAGGATAACTTCAGCTACTATGCCGCAGGTGAAACTGAATTGACAACAGTCGATGTTGATTCATTGACAGCGGAAGATTTTGCTGATATTGCCTTTGTGAAAGCTCGCAGAACATATGATAGTGTATCAGTTCCTTTTGTTGTAAACGAGTCAATTGCACTAATTGATTGTCTTGACGATGTTGCGGCTTTTGAAGAAGCTTTTGTTGAAGCACAGGCTCAGGAAACTGAATCTGAAAAGATTGCGGCAATCAAAACTCTTATTACAGAAACAGAATTTTTCACATTTTCAACAGAAGGTGTTTCCAATGTTGATGCAATCTGCAAGGGCTTGATTCCTTCTGAGGCAACAACAATTCAGGATATCTATGCAGATTTTGTGGAAGCATATGAAACACAGAAATATGCCGAAGAGGCAACAGTTCCCGGTTTTACTTCAATCGCAAGCGGTGCTGAAATAAAGCAGTTCTTTACTGATAATGAAGTGGTTCTGGGTGTTGACCCTGAAAAATATACTGATACAGATTATAATGTAATGTACACTATATATGACGAAAAGTTATATAGTGAACTTTTAACCTATGAAGCTGTAAACGAAGCAATTGTCTTCCTCGACAACTATATCAACGAATACAATCAGTTTATGGGTCTCATCAAAGATGCGGCAACGGTTGCAAAGAACTGGGAAACTATAAAAGCCCTTCTTAACAATACTTATAACTATATCGAAATCGACCTTGTTGACGAAACAGCTGTTGTAAACAAGGAATATCTGTACAATAGACTTGTTGATATGGATTGCACAAGTCTCTGGACTGTTGAAGAAGCGTTTGCTGATGCGGTGGCGGCACAGACTTCATATGAAACTGCGGCAAAGGATGCCTTTATCACAATTATTGATGCAACATCAATCAATGCGTTTTTTGCTGAATATGCTGATATGATGGGCGTGTCGGCTGCAAAGAGTTATACCGATGCAGAGCTTGAAGTTTTTGCAGAAGTATATGCAAAATTTGCACCCACAGTTGCAAATTACTCCGAAACTGTTGAAAAGACAAAAGATTTGATTGAAAAACATAGAACTGCAATGAAATTTATTGCAGATATCAATGCAGAAGCTGAAGCTGCTGACTGGTCAGGCATCAAGGCACTTTATGATGGTGATGTAAGCAATGAATATCTGGATATTTCAACAGATACACCTGCAATAAACGATATCCGTTCAATGTATCAGCGAATTGCAAACGGTGCTCCTTATGCATCACTTGGCGAACTTATTGATGCATGGAACAATGCATATTCTGACCAGCAGAGTTATGAAGCTATTGCCGGTGGTTATGAAACCTTTGATGATGAAAAGTATTACTTCGATGAACTCCAATGGAATTTGACAGTAAGCGGAAACGTGGTTAACCTCAAGGGTAAGGTTAATGCAAACGGAAATCATCAGCTTGCACTTTATGTTGAAGATGAAGAAAATCATCCCATCTATCTGAAACAGCTTGTAACAGAAGCAAAAGGTAACTTTGACATCACATTTATCCTCAATCCGGACAAGTACAATGCCGAGAATATGGCAACACTCCGAATAGGTGGTGACGGTGTGAATATCTACACCTTTGCTCCCTTTGAACTGTACGGTGCGGATGAACTGGAAACAGTCATTGAAGATTTTGTTTCAGTTTCAAGCAAAACTGAAATGAAGAGCTTCTTTGACACTTATGGTGAAACACTTGAAGTGTCGGTTGATACTGAGGACGACAGAGTGGTTGAAGCACTTTATTTCCTGTACGACAGAAATAAGGACGCAGGTCTTTATGATGAAATTGCAGATATTGACGAAGTTCTCAACGGCAAAGACGGTGAATCAGGAACAGCTGCTCTTATGGCAACAATGGGAAGAATGATTAAGTGCCTTGAAGATCTGACAACTGCGGCAAATGAAAAAGTTGGTTCAGGTGTTGGTCGTTGGAAGAACATCAAAACTCAGGTTGAAATGGCAATGAAGGAAGGCTGGATTTCACCTGAAACAACAGGAAAAATTTCATCCGAGTCTTCAATGTATCTCAAGATGGCAGGTATCGACTATGACTATATGTCAGAGGTTGAAGATGCGTATGAAGATGCATTTGCTGAACAGAAAGAAGAAGAAAAGAAGCCTACATCATCCGGTGGCGGCGGAAATGGCGGCGGTGGCGGAGGCAGCTCCTTCACACCCAACACAGGAAGCGGTTCTGACGGAAAGGTTCAGACAGGTGCAGGAACAAGCACAGAAGCTGATCCTGACGAAATGGTTATCAACACAGATTTCTATAACGGCGAAACGGTGACACCAAATCTCAATCAGCCTGATCATCCTGAAGCACCTTTCACAGACATAACTCCGGAATATTCATGGGCATCTGAAAATATCCATGATCTGAGAAAGTTCGGTCTGGTACGTGGTGACGGTAACGGAAAATTCCGTCCCGGTGACGGTGTTAGTCGTGAAGAATTCCTGACAATCCTTCTTAATGTATTTGATGTTGAAAGAAAAACAGGTCTTTCAACATCATTCAAAGATGTAAACAAAAACGAATGGTATTATGACACAGTAACAACAGCTTGCGAAATGGGTATCATCAATGGTTATTCCGAAACAGAGTTCGGTATCGGTGACACCATTTCAAGAGCGGATATGGCGGTTATGATATGCCGTGCAATGGAATATGCGAATATGGATCTTGATCCCACGGAGGAAGCCTTTGTATTCGGTGACTTTACGGATATTCCTGATTATGCATATCAGTCAGTTTCTAAGCTCCAGCAGGCAGGCGTGCTCAACGGTGACACCTTCGGATTCTATAATCCTCTGAACGACGTTACAAGAGCAGAATCGGCTGTTGCACTCTGGGCAGTATTCGACAGAACAAAGGATTTTGTTTACTATTCATGGGAAAAGGTTTATTAAACCGATTGATTGAGAATATATTAAGAAAGGAATGGGATTATAATGAAAAAGATTTTAGCATTATTCTTATCAATGCTGATGTTGCTCTCAACGGTAAGTATGACTTTTTTTGCTAATCCGGTTGGTTTTAATGAAAAAATCACTTATGATACCAACGATTATGTGACAAACGATCAGCTTGCAATACTTTCGAAGCTTGGAATCACATCGTGGCCCGACATCAGTTCATTGGGCTACAGACACGAGGAGGTTGTGTCAAGATGGTTTATGGCATTCTGGCTTTACAATATGAAGGTTACAGAAAATGTTCCGGCTAACGGCTTTGAAACAATGTTCAAAGATTTGACATCTGAACACAAGTGGTATTCAAGAATAAAAGGTGCTGTTCAGGGCGGTTTTATGCAGGGGTATCCTGACGGATATTTCCGCCCCAACGAACCTATTTCAACCGATGAAGCCACAGAAGTGTTGCTGAAGGTTCTGGGCTATCAGCCTTATATCAAGATTTTTGGTAAGGCGGCAGCGCTCAAGCAGACAAAGATTATGGAGGGGGTTCCTGCAGGTGACTCAATGACTCAGGATATGATGATGAGAATGATTTATAACACTCTCAATTCTCCTGCAATAAGCACAACTGCATGGAAGTCCTATGAAGACGGCAATGTCGATATAACCTATGTGATTGATGAAAGCTATCTTGGCTTTGAACATCTTTACGGTGTAAAGCATGAAATGGCTGTTCTTGACGGAATTGTCGGAACAACACTCACAGACAGCGGAGATATCATCAAGGACGGAATTGTGAGAATAGCAGGTGTTGAATATGAATATGCCGATGATGCCACAGACCTTCTTGGTTACAGAGTAAATTATCTTTACAAAGAGCAGGGTGGTCAGAGAAAAATTATACATATCTTCAAGTCATCAAAGAACGAAGCGCTTGTTTTGACACATGAGGATATTGAAGATTATTCAAATGGTGTTTATACATACTACACCGAAAATGACAAAGAAAAAACAGTTGAACTTTCACCCGAAACAAGAGTTATTTATAACGATGTTGCAAACCCTGCATACAGCGATGATGAAATGGTTCCTGCATTTGGTACCGTAACATTCATTGACAATGACGGTAAACGTGGTTATGAAGTTGTTAAAGTAGAAAATTTTGATTTCTATTTCAGCTCAGCAATCAATGCAACAACAAACAAAATAACCGATTCAGAAGGTGAAACTGTCAGAGTTCTTGATTTGTCAGAACCCGATTATCTTGAAATCTGGAACGGTGACAATAAAATTGCATTCGGAAGAATCAAGAAAAGCAATCTTCTTGTTGTGAAACGCAGTAGCTCAAATTCCGATTATGATAGAGTAAAGATTGAGTGCTTTAAGGTTTCAAACAAGAATGCAAAGGTATCATCTGTAAAAGAGGATTCTATTGTAACATCATCAGGAACCTTTGATGTATGGTCAGGTGCAATTGACCAGTTTGAAATGGGCAAATATTACAATCTCTACAAGTATAATAACACGGTTGTATATGCTATTGAAGACACCGCAAGCGGTTATGAATATGCATATCTCATCAATATGGGTGTTGACGGAGATGCTTTCAGCAAATCAACAAGGTTTGCTATTGTAGATATGGATGGTAACTATACAGAATTTGAAGGTGCAGAAAAAATCAATATTGACGGCACAGTTGTTGATAATGTTGACACAATGTGGAACAATCTGAACCGTTCAGCACTTATGACAAATGGCTATTCGGAAGAATATCCCCTTTCACAGCCTGTTAGACTAGATTATAATTCAATTGGTCAGATTAACAAGATTGACACGTATTATCACGATGCCGAAAAGGAAGACGAAAACGCAATCCGTATTGTTGAGAATGCAGCAGGAAGTCCCCAGTACAATTCATATGCTCACGGACTTTACAGCTTGATTGAGGGTTCAACAACCGTTTATCAGGATTTGGTTGCGAGTATTGAAACATCAACAAATATCTTATTCATTCCCGGCGACCGTTTTGAAGAAGATTCTTATATGTCAAGAGCATTGACAAACGGTGAAAGGTATAAGCTGGATATTGCGGGAATTTCGGATAACATTTATATTGCCGACAACTTGTTTATATATTACAATCCCGTGAGTGATGGTATCGGTGGCTGGACACGACAGTTTATCGTTTCAGACCTTGTTAAAGGAATCAATGATGATGGTGAAATTGTTTGCACCGTCACAGGCTACTATATCAACCAGACTAAGTCATATACCTGTGAGGAAGAACTCTTTAATCAGCTTGAAATTGGGGATATTTATAAATTTGAGGTTGACAAAAAGAATCGTATCATTGCAAGCAAGAAAATTCTCGGTATTGATGAGGTTCCCGACAGACTGAACAGACAGATGATAACGGGTACAAACGGAGCGATTTCGTCAGCAAACGGAACAATTTACGGCTCACTGGTACATTATCAGGGTTCATTTGTGAGAGTATCTCAGGCACTCCCCACGGATATTGAAGATTATGACCCTGATTACAAGGCAGATAACTTCTATATTGGAACAACCGGTATCTACAAATATTCGGTTGTTCAGGGACAGCCAACGGTTACACCAAGCTCGCTTGCTGAAGCAACAGCATACACATCCGATGCTGAAAACCCATCAACGGTGGTTATCAACGTGCTTAACGGTACTAATCAGATTTATATTATTGAGAAATAATCTAAAGAAAGGAGCGAAATTGATATGAAAAAAATTCTTTCATTTATATGTATGCTTGCAATGGTTTGTACAGTGCTTGTGCCAATGACCTCTGTTGAAGTTGAAGCAGCAGCCTTTCAAGGCTGGACGCTTTCCGGTGGTGCGTATGTTGAAGACGGCGTTCTTCATATGATGAGTAATCCAACCGGTGGAAAAGGTTCTCAGGCTACTGTTACTGCGGCAACAGCAACGGGAAATTCAATGCTTCCTGACCAGTATACAATTCTGTTTTCAATGAAAGTAAATTCACTTTCATCATCCTGTGGTCTTCAGGGTGGTAACGGTAACAATCGTGCAGGCTTTTATTTCGTTGCCGGCGGTTTCCGCGGAATGGATACTGCTGTGCAGGCTTCTATGAACTATGTTGGCGAATGGCATGATTTTATGATTGAAGTTGACCATGTTACCAAGACTGAAAAAGTGTATCTTGACGACAACTACATGGGAACAATCACTCTTGCAAACTCAGGTGCAAAAAACCAGTTTTATTTCTGGTGTGAAAAAACCGACGGTGACTATGAAGTGAGCGATTTTTCCATCGTGACTGAAGACACCGGTGCAAGCGACCAGCTGACACTGGGCAAGGAATATACCGAAGCCTTCCGTCAGGATTGGGACACAATCGGTGGATGGATGGTTGAACCGGGCTATCAGGTTGAGCACTATCCCGAAAAAGGTATAATCAGACTTCATGTTGAAGAAGAAAACTTTACATACAGAAGTATTGAACGTCCTCTCAGACCTCCCACAAACTATGATATGGAATTCAGCGTTATGATTCCCGAGGAGAAGGAAGGAATATATTCCGGTATGACAGCCTTCGAGCTTTCGACCGACAGCCGTCATACATGGTTATATGTTCAAAAGGACAAGATTACATTTAATGATATTGGCGGTACCAGTAGTGTTGCTCTTTATGACAGAGCAAACAGCTGTATAATGGTTGATATGCACGATGGTCAGTGGCACACCTGGAAGGCAGAGGTTCGTGGTCAGCACATTACGTGGTATATTGACGGCAGAGAATTGGTGAACTATGAAATGCTCCCCACCAAGACGAACAGATGGCATTTTTCAATCTTTCAGCAGGACGAACACAAGGCACATATGGATGCATACATCGACTGGGTTGAATATACGCCTTACTTTGATGATGAGCTGAAAATCATTGCTCCAAAGGAACGTTCTGAATTTGCCGAAACCAAGGATATTGATTTCAAGGCAGAGGTTGCGGACGATTCAATCGAAAAGGTTGATTACTATCTGAACAATGTTTATGTTGGCAGCGGCTATAAGAAGGATAACTATGTTTACACCCTCAAGAATGCAAAGGTGGGTCAGTATAAGCTGAAGGCAAAGGTTGAAAACATCGAAACTCCAGAGCTTTCATTCTTTGTTGAAAAAGCTTTTGCGGCAGAATTGACCCTTGACAAGACAGATGTTCATTACGGTGATTCGGTGAAGGCAACAGTAACAGCAAATTCTGTTTCGGAAGGCACTCAGGCTGAAAAGGTTGACTTTTATCTCAATGGTAAGCTTTATTCAACCGACACAACTGCTCCTTTTGAAGCAACATATTCGGGAATGCAGGTGGGAACCGGTGCGGTGTTCGCAAGAGCATACAGCAAGGTGGGAACCGTATTTGAAACCACTCCCGGATATATCAATGTGGACTATGTTTCAGGAAAGCCTCTTGAAATCGGTCGTGAGTATACAGTTGACTACAAATACACAGCAGGAAGCGGTAGCTTTGAACTGAAAGACGGTTATTTCACCTTGAACCTTGCTCACAACGGCGAAACTGTTACATATAAGACTCTTGAAGGTGACGAAACCTATGAAGGTCTTGGTTACGGAGACTATAAGGTTGTTGTAACTGCAGGATATGCAGAGCTTTATTACAACAATCAGTTTGTAACATCATATTTTATGCCCTATACACCCGGTGCAAAGAGTACATCACATAGCAATGTGTCTGATGTTTCAATCAAGGGTAGTGGCGTAAAAGCAGAGGTATTCCATACCGATTGGGAAGGCAAAGCTGAATTTGTCAGAGACGACATTATGGACACAACATATTATTCTGTTGAGTTCGATAAGACAGATTCATCACCTGAAGTTGTTGAATTCTCGGATGGCGTGTTCGAAAATGTTCTTTCATTCCGTGAAGATGGCATTTATGCAAAGCGTCAGCTCACAAAGTCTTTTGATGCAACAGAAGTGAAGCTCACGGATAAGGTTGAACCAGGTTACTACCGTCTGACAGTTGGCTGGGGTATTGCTCAGTTAAATCTCAACAATGTTCCAATCGGTAACTACCGTTGTAACAAGGCGGCAAGCAAGCGTGCTCTTAAACGAACAATGACAAACCCCTCAGCTTCAACATTTATTGCTGTAAAGAATACGGATGATGTTTACTACCACGTTGATACATTCGAAGAAATTACCGAGCTTTCATCTGACGATTTCTGGGCTGTTCATCCCATTCGTTACAGCGATGGTTACAAACCTGCTTTGACAGCAACAAAGAAGGCGGATGCAAACGGTAATCACTATATGACCGTGAAAGGCAAGGGCGTATATCTTCTCAATGCAATTGACCAGTATCCTTCATTTAAATGGCGTGGAATGGTTGAAAAGCGTGAAGGAAAGGTATTCACAATGTTCCGTCGTTCATTCGGTGACCGTCACGACAAGATTGGCTATGACTTCGACAAGAACCAGTGGTTCTATGAAATGGTTCAGGAAAATGGTGCAGTTATTGAAGCGGATGTAAAAACTGACCTTAATGCATACAAGGAAGGTCGGTGGTATGATTTTGAGCTTGTATGTGAAGGCTTCAACGTGAAGCTTCTCTGTGACGGTGTTGAAGTATTTTCCACAGAGTTCGACAACAACCTTCAGTTGATTTATTACGGTAGACTTGGTTTTGGTGCAATTGACGGTGAATATAACTTCGACGATGTGGACTACAGCGGCAAAAACAGAGCATCTGCGGGTCTTTACTATACTTCCGGCTCGCGATACGGTGCCGGTATCAATGTGGGTAGCTTCTATAAAACAGAAGACGGAGCTGTTTATGCAACTCACGAAACCGGTTCGGTGAAGTCTACAGACGGTGGACAAACATGGGATTCACCTATGCAAGCCACCAACAGTACCGAAAACAGAGTATATTCATCTGCTCTTGTAAAAAAACCTGACGGTACAATGGTTAGACTGGCATCAAGTTCAAATGACAACGGAACAGTTCAGTCCTTTATATCAAATAATGATGGTCAAACATGGGACGGTCCGTATACGGTTTCTGTTGGTTTTGGTCAGGCTTCGGCTGTTGGACGTCTTACTTGCACAATGGACGGAAGACTGTTCATTTCCACAACCCAGGGTGGTGAGTACTTTGGTAAGATGTTTGTGTTCTACTCAGACGACGGTATAACATGGACAAAATCCGAAACCGATTTCACAACCTTCAATACAGGTATCATCATGAATGAGTGTATTGTTGTTGATACTCCTCGTGAAAATGAGGTTTGGTTCTGGGGACGTTCCGACTCAGGTTTCCTTGATTACTGGGTATCTTATGACAACGGCAAGACCTTTGATCTGACACCACATCATTCGGGTCTTATGCAGTCAGAAACCTGTTTCCGTATTGAACGTGACTGGAACAATCCTAACACATATTATGCAGTATTTATATATGATACAGAAACATCAAACGACAGATACATTCAGCAGCCCCGTAACCGTGCAACTCTTGGAGTAAGCTATGACGGTATGGAAAGCTGGGAATTTGTATGTGACATCATGGAAGCAAATGATTATCCGAGTCTTCATACATCCGATGCGATGCTGAACATCATTGATGACCAGGTTTACTGGAGAACAAGTAACTATGCAGGCTATGGTGGTCCGAACTTTGGTGTTCAGGATATGAATAAGGTGAAAACTCTTAAGAGAATGCCCGAATTCCATAAGCGTGTATATCTTGGTGTTGAAACAATGAAGCATCTTGCTTATGAACATTGTTTCTTGCCAAAGGCTGACGGTGAAGCATTTGTTTACGGTGACTTCTACAAAGTAAAGGTAGCTGACGGACGTACTGATCTTGATACTGTTGCAAAGGTATTCGGTGTTGAAGTTGAAAAAACTACAAACGGTGTGGTACTCAAGCTTGGCGACGGCAAGGTAACATTCACAGAGGGTTCAACATCCTACGATGTGAACGGTGAAGCAAAGACCGCAAAACGTGCAGTATACCAGGGCGGTATGCTTGACATCAAGACACTTTCTGAAGTATACGGAAAGGTATTCCGTGAAACAGAGGGGTCATACGGTGTTATGGACGGTGCAGAGCTTGTTGACAAGTTCCAGTTAATGCTTGATGAACTGGCATAATTTGAAAATGACATAATATGTATGACGCGAGGGGAAGAGAAATCTTCCCCTCTATCACAAGCTTCTTAAATTGGGTATAATGATATATAAGCTATCTTTTTCCAAAACAAAGAATAAAAAGAGGAGAAAAAGTTTATGAAAAAAATTGCTGTTGCACTATGTATGGTGATGTTGGTTTCATTATTGCCAATGGTGCAAATCCGGGCAAATGCCGAAGGGTTGCCAAAAAGCACAGGTTATTTTGTAAATCAGGATTATAGTGACGGTTCTAACGCAGTATTGAAAACTGTCTATCCGTCAAACGCAGCATCTTATATCAGCACAAGTGGCGGCGTGGCTGATTTGACACTTGATCCGAGCCGCACAGTAGGTTTTTCGGCTATAACAGAGCCTGCGGCAAATCTTGATTTTAATAAGCTTCCGGCTCAGTATAACATTGAGTTTGATTTGCATGTAATCAATTGCTCGGTTCCCTTTGTTGTTGGTGCATCAAACCCAACACTTGGTAATAATGCGGCATACCTTGTCCGTATTTTCCCCGGCGTGTTTGCAGATATAAAAACCACCAACACAGGCAATATTCAAACTAATGTTCCCTATGGTGACACCAATGTGAACAAGTGGTACAACTTCAGAATTGAAGTCAATGAGGATAACTATAATCTTGAAAATCATTCAACATCTTCAGCAAACAACGGTGTTTTTAAGGTTTATTACAAGGAAAAGACTGAAACCGAATATAAGGAACTTTCAGCATATACGGCAGGTAACTTTGCGGAAATAAACAAATTCAGACCTCTTGCAAATACCTACGGAATGGTTAGTATCGGTGATAAAACTTCCGGAGTATTCTTTAAAGTAGCAGGTGACGATTTCGCACGTGCTTGCGTTACATATAAGGACGAAGCATTGACTGTTGCCAATGATATTACCGATGCACACTATCAGGTTGACAATGTGAAGATTTACACTCCCGGATTGCAGATGACGGGCGGTTATTTCAGAGGTCCCAATTCCGAAACTACGGTAATTCCTTCAGGTTCAATTAAAGGATTTTCTAAGATATCCAATAATGCAGAGATAGGTGACACAGTTTATGCAAAACTGCAGGCATATAACCAAAGTGACGAAATGATTGCTGAAAGCAATGGAAAAGCAACTGTTGTTGAGGCAGGTTCTGATGTAACGGTTGAAACAGAAACACTTGACCTTAACGGATTGTCAAATCTCAAGAGAGTTGATATGACAGTATGGAACATTCGTGACGGTGAACAACAGATAATCGGCAAAAAGAGCATATATGATGCACCTGTGATTGTGGATAATGCATCGGACGGAAGTCTTGAATGGATGGGTTACACCTGGACGGGTGAATGCGTTCTGCCTGAATATGATAATCAGTTCATATATAATACTCAGGACTGCCCCCATGACTGGATATTTGTTGACGACAACGGCTATCTGAACTTTGTTCTCGAACATTCCGATAATGAAAACGGAAAACACCATAGGGTTGAAGTTCCAAGACGTTCGGGCAGTGCAGATAATCAGGTCGATCTTCTGAAGAACTTTGACATAGAATTTGAAATGCGTATTCTGGAGGAAAACAGCGAAAGCATCGGCTTCCAGATGTACGATGACAATATGCGTGTGTATCTCGTTTTCGATGAAGACGGAATAACATATCAGGATGAAAATGGCTCACACACGGTAAACGTTATTTCAGGAAATGAATGGACAAAATGGCGCGGCGAAAGACGCGGAAACATTTTCAATCTTTATATGAACGGTGATTTGTTGGTTTCGTATGTTCTGCCGACCCTTGCAAATCCTGATACACGAAACGGTTCAATCCGCTTTTATGGTACACCTTACAAAAAGGTTTCGCCCAAAATGCAGTTGAAATCACTCAAGTTTCAACAGTATGATGACAAAATGGAGATGGTGCCCGATTATAACGATGTTTATGAATTGGGTTCGGACATTCAATTCAAGGCAGATGTGAGCGACAGCCCCGAATATGTTGAATACTATGTTGGTAACGTATGCATAGGAAAGGCAACGGCTGACGCGGATTATGTTTATACTCTGTATAATGCACACGTAGGAACTTACAGCACAAGTGCGAAGGCTGTTTATGCTGACGGAAGCTCAAAATCAACATTCACAAGAACTTTTTCGGTAAGCAATTCGGAGGAAATTGAGCTTGTGATTCCTGAATCCGTTGATATCGGTGAAAGTGCAGAGTTTTCCGTGAATAATGCCGCAGGACTTGATTTGAGCTATGTTGAATACTATGTGAACGGTACTCTTGCAGGAACTTCGATTGATGAAACATTTAATGTTATGGTTTCAGGGTTGAAGGTTGGAAGCTCAGATGTTTATGCAATTGCATATCTCTCGGACGGTACTTATGTTATTTCTGACCATGGAACTATCAGTGTTGCGGCAACTCAGGCGGGGAGTGCAGACATCAGCCGTGAGTATGATTTGTCATATAAGTTTGAAGGCGGTGCAGGTTCTGTTTCTGTCAAGGACGGACACTTTGAACTTAACATAACCCACAGCGACAGCGGCGTGACTTATGTTACCCGTGACGGAGTTGAAACCCATTCTTCCGGAGCAGGTGTATACCGTGCCATTGTTTCGGCAGGTATTGCAGATGTTTACCGTGACGGACAGCTTGCATTTTCATATTATATGCCGAGAAATACAGAAGCGTCAGCTTTGAACTATTCAGGCATTTCGGAGGTTTCTTTGGGCGGTAGCGGTGTCAAGAAAGAAGTTTTCAGCCGCAAACATAATGGTGAAAAGGAATTTACAGCTGAAGGCATCAATATGGATGTTTTCTATTCTCTTGAATTTGACAAAACAGATTCTTCGGATGAAACAATTCTTTTATATGACGGTCAGTATGAAGTTTCGTTGAAACTGAAAAACGGAATAACCGTACTTGCTCAGCCAACAACAGCGTCAACTCCCGTTGAACAGAAGCTTTACGACAGTGTGATGCCCGGATATTACAGAATTACAGTATACCGTGGTCTTGCAAGTATTTTTGTGGACAACAAGTTCGTTGCATCGTTCCGTGCACCTCTTGTTTCACATAAGCCGACACTAAGACGTGTTATGTCAAAGGTAAATGCATCCACGTTCACTGCAATAAAGAATTCGGACGATGTTTTCTACTTTGAAGACGATTTCCAGGAAGATAACGAACGTGAAGCAGCAGAGCATTGGTACAGCATTCATGGTGATGCTGCGGCAACTTTTGAAAACGGTGTGATGCAACTTACAGGTGCAGGAACATATCTTCTTGATGCAACTGCTGAAAATCCAACCCTGAAGTGGAATATGGCTCTCAATCTCAATGAGACAGAGACCGAAACA
>JAZNLK010000017.1:0-10859 GCA_045579055.1 Clostridia bacterium | reverse complement strand
CTTCGCCTCCGACTTTATAGGCACCAAAAGACCGAAAGGTTGATACAACTGAAGCCCCTTGATATCAAGGGGCTTCAGTTGTATTTAATCAAATTTATTCTTATTTTTAAACTGCATAGGTGTCATATCGGTATGCTTCTTAAAAAAAGCCGAAAAATAATTGGGCGAGGAAAAATTCATCTTTTCCGAAATCTCTCTGATAGACAATCCTTCGTTCAACAATTTTACACTCTCGGCAAGTCTGAGATTGGTGTAATAATTTTTGGGACTGACTCCGGCATATCGTTCAAACAACACCTTTACATAACTCACACTCATAAAATTCATTTCCGCTATTTCAGCAAGAGACAGATTTTTATATATTTCCTTTTCCATAGTTTCCACGACTCTCCGGTACGCCATGGCTCTTGCCGAAGATGAAAGCTGTTGCTTTGACTTATTATTCCGACAAAGACGCAAGATAAATGCTGAAAGGATATCTGCAACCTCCTGAGTTGCAAGACCATCCAAATCAGGATTATCAAAAAGCTCCTTTGCCAACTGAAAAACCTGAACAAACTCCTTTTTCTCCACAACATCAAGCTTAAAAACGCCGCTGGACAATTCATCAGGAACTGTTCCGCCAGCTTTAAATGATAAGTTAATGACTTTGGGAAGGGTATTGGCTCCGCTTTTGAGTCTGTGAAATTCCATAGGTGCATGAAAAACAATATCCCCACCGGAAAGCCAGTATACCTTTTCGTCCTCAGTCACTTCAAGTTTTCCATCACGAACAAACACAATTTCCCAGAAATCATGACTTTCACCCGAAAAACTGAAATCTTTAGAAAACTTTCTGTCCAATGGACATATAATTTGTTCAATTTGAAATGCTCTTTTCACGTATTTTCTTTTCTCGCTCATATTATGTATCCAAAACCATACTTTTTATATCTTTTTTTATATTTTATTGTGTTTTTTATTAATATATAATAACATAAAAAGTACATATAGTCAACGTAAATAATAGACTTTAGGAGGAAAAAATATGATTATTCAAAGAGAAAAGAAAAGCAAGGTTCGACTAGGTTTTGTGGGTCTTGGCAGACGTGGCTGGGGAATGATTAATTATGTATTTCGTGATATGGTCAGCGAATGCGGTGACATCGAAATCGCCGCAATCTGCGATCTTCACCAATCCGCTATTGACAAAGTTCTTGAATCCTTGGCAGAAAAAAACATTCCAACACCCATTGTTACCCACGATTATATGGATTTGGTAAACAATCCCGACATTGACGCAATTCTGTTTTTTAACAGTTGGCAAGGACGTTCAGATATGGCAATCAGGTCTATGGAAGCAGGCAAATATACAGGCATTGAAGTTGGCTGTGCATTTGACCTGAGCGAGTGTTATAATCTGCTTGATGCATACGAAAGAACAGGCGTTCCCGTTATGATGCTCGAAAACTGCTGTTACGGACGTCGAGAAATGATGGCACTCAATGTTGCCGAACAAGGCAAATTCGGTGAAATTGTTCACTGTAAGGGTGCATATGCCCACTATCTTCCAGACTGCGACCTTCTCAAGGAAGTTACAGAGGACGACCAGGTTGAGCATTACAGAATCCATCAGTATATGGCAAGAAATCTTCACAACTATCCCACGCACGATTTTGGTCCAATCTCAAAAGTGCTGAAAATCAACCGTGGCAACAGAATAGTATCTCTTAACTCTGTTGCATCAAAAAGCCGTGCGCTCAAGGACTATGCAAAAAGACATCTGGGAGAAAACAGCCAGTTTGCACATGTTGACTACAAGCAAGGGGATATTGTTGACACACTGATCACTTGTGCCAACGGTGAAACCGTTCATCTTTGCCTTGACACCACTCTTCCAAGACCATATTACAGCCGAAACTTTACCGTCAGAGGCACCAGGGGTATGTATACCGAAGAACGCAAGATGCTCTTTTTCGATGATATGGAAGCAGATCATTCATTGGAGGCCGAAATCAAAAGCAATGAGGAAGAAATGTATAAAATCTATGACCATCCGCTCCACAAAGAATTTACATCGCTTGGCGAAAAAGGCGGTCATGGTGGCATGGACTGGCTTCTTGTTCGTGCATTTGTCGAAAGTGTTAAAGCAGGTACAAACACACCGATTGATGCGTATGACACCGTAACATGGATGGCAATCGGCACACTTTCCGAAATGTCAATTGCAAGAGGTGGCGCACCTGTTGACTTTCCCGACTTTACAAAAGGAAAATGGATAAACCGCGAACCCATTGTTGAAGGCAAATACTGTCTTGATAAGGTTTGCATAGATGAAAATGTTAAGATTTTTGGCAATACAACAGAAGCTTAAACCATTGATACAGAAACAACACCTACGGCTGTCAGAAAGTTCGTGGGTGTTGTTTTTCGTACAAATTTTTACTTAAATCTAAAAAGCCATCATTACTGAAGCAATTAAAGCAATCAAAGCCGATGCATAATCAAGAACAATCAGCTTTTCACGTCTTATGGTGCTGATTACAGTGGAAAAAACCATAACACCACCTGTTACCAGAGGATACTGAACCGAAGCCGGAAGATTTGCGACAGAAATCAAAAGAAGCAAATCGCCAACACCGTTAAGCACGCCATCCCCTGCCGAATACAGCAGATTTTTCCCTTTCATAAGCGGTATTTTCTCTCCTTTTGCCATCAACCATATACTGCATATCACAACGGTAAAAATACCTGAATAAAACATAAAACTTGTGCTATCCACATGGTGAATACCGGAATTCTGATGCACGCTTGAAATAGAGCCCACCATTCCGTTCAGGAGAAATACAAGCATATAGTATAAAAAAGCCTTCTTGTTTCCATCACCCTTGCGTACATTCAGCAGAACAGAAACTACTATTAATATGCAGCACAAAACCTTATACACTGAAATTTCTTCATTGTAAAACATCGTGCCAACCAAAAACGGAAGAAGCATTCCGCCCAGCATGGTAAATACCGAATAAACTGAAAGATTTGCCACATAAAACGCCTTCAGGCTGTAATATATCATCAATATGTAACAAAGAGCATATATTCCCGACAAGCCAACGCTGAACCACGAAAATTCCAATCGAAACTTATTCAGAATAAGCATCATAACAATAACAACCAAGCCCTTGTAAAGAGAAAATCCAAGAGCCGCTGTCAAGCTTGTTCCGCTGTTTTTCTCATATTGTTGCTGACACAGAAACTGCATTGAAAAAAGAAATGCCGCAACTGTTATCAAGATATAATACATAAAAACCGTTATCCTTCCTTATTCTTTCTTAAATCCGAAGAAACCACAAATTCTCTACCGTAAATTTCAGTTGTAATCTCCAGATAATACTCACAGGCATTCCCCGGAATACTATCGTTGTAATCTTCTATTATCCATTCCTGTTTCATCGAAAGTCCCTTGGTTTCCTCATTCAAAATATATTCAAGAGGTTCTTTTAAATAATATATTTTTACCGATTTAATCTTAACATCATCAGAATTTATAAAATTTAATGTATTCGTTTCAAAACAAGGCAGATTTACACCATCTTTACATACAGAATCAGCAAAGAACATGGGTTCCGGACGAATCCAGCTCCAAGAATGTGCATGATTCATATTATTGATTATGCTAAGACGTGTTTTTTCGTTGTTGCAAACCGTATCAAGGTACGACCTGGAATTTGAATTAACCGAAAATGGCCTGTCGCTGTTCCAGCATTGCCACAAAACCGGAATATCTACTTCCGGAAAATTCTTTTCTGCAAGCCAAAGCTCAGGATTCTTTCCGCCTCGGAAAAAGTTTCCTATATACCCCATTCCCTCTGCAAGATACCCTGAACCATAAACAGGAATGGCAAAGGCAAACCGCTTATCATAACCTATGGCAAGAGAGGTTATAACACCGCCCCACGAGATTCCCATTATCCCGATTTTGTTTTCATCCACACGGGAATCACATCTTAAAATTGAATTTGCAATAATCACATCACAAATTGCGTGATACATCCATTGTTCTGCAATGAGCTTTTCGGAATTCTGCATTGCATCATTGTTTGGAGCATCAACATAGCCTTCTTCTGCAAAAATATCCGAAAGACCAAATCTCCACAACTTGGCATCATCATCTGTTTCATCTGCACCAGCATTCACAGCTGTTGGAAAATATCCCGTGGTTGACATAGCAATTGCCGCATAACCACAGTCATTCCATTGCTTAATCCATTTGAGATAAGGAGCACCGCCACCACCGTGGACAAGTACAACGGCAGGAACTTTCGAAGAAGTGTTTTCAGGAAAACCCAGATACGCAAATATCTTGGTTTTCTTACCATTCAACTCTGCTCCATCATAGGTTATAGCCTTGATCCCTGAATATTCATCCACAGGCATAAATTCAGGACATTCAGCATACTCACAGACTTTGTTTATTATCTTTTCAAATATCTTTTTCATGCTTTATCAATTCCTAAAACTCAATATCCACAAAAGCAGGTGCATGGTCTGACAAATATACATAATAGTCAGGCGTGTAGCGGTCAAATCTTTTTATGTTTATGCCCTCATAATCACGGACAAGAATATGGTCTATTGCTTCTTCAAAGGGACGGTCCTCCCATTTTCCAACATGGTGTGGCTTGCAATCATTGTAACCAACGCCCTCATGAGCAAACTCAGTTGCAATATCATGTGCATGGGAATAGCCTCTTTCATTCAAAGCATACTGAATCGCCTCGGAATTGTAATCTGCATTCATGTCACCTACAAAAAATATAGGACAACCGTCGTACATCTTTTGATATTTGTCAATCAAGTCCGCAGCCATTCCAACCTGTAATTTGCGAACAGTATCTGACCCTTCGGTATACCAACCACAGTCAGGGTCTGAACCGTTTTGCCACCACAAGTGAGTTGTTGCAAATATAAATACTTTCCCGTTTTCTTTGCATCTGAACACTGCCACATTCACTGATTTGCTGCGATAATCATTGAATATTCCGTCATATCCTTCCATCTTCATAGGATAAGTCAGGTTTTCCGTTGCCAGAAGCTCCAGTTTGTCTGCTCTGTATATAATGGGTGTCATATAACCCCACAAAAAAGTATAGGGCAGGTTTCTTGCCTGAAGATTTATAAACAATTCATAATACATCTGGATGTTAACTTCCTGTCCACCAAGAACGTCAGGCATCAGTTCCTCCATCACCCTTGCGTGACCCTTCATTCTCTCCTCAGCAGAGCAATCAAGACCCAGCTTCTCCCATACATCATTGTTGTGTGTAAAATTCCATTGATTCTGAGTCATTATTCTAAGCTTTGTCATAATTTTTCTCCTTTATTTAAAATATTTTTATTAAGCAATCTCAGAAAATTCATAGTGTCCGTTTTTCAACACATTTCCTTTATATGTGACTTCCATATTCTCAGGAACATCAAGTTTCACTTCAACTGCAGTTTCACGGCGTTCCCATGAAACTGAAACTTTACCGTTGATGGTATCAACATAACCTTTTGCATAGTTAAGCCCCGCAAAGAAGTGAGGATTGATTTCAACCTTTTTGAAACCGAAGGAGTCCTTTGGCTGTTTTATACCGAGGATATACTTCGTCATCCAGGACATAACATCCGATAGCATATGATGATTCTTGGATTCTCTTGCGTCCCAATGTTCAAACATGGTTGTCATATCACGGTTAAGCCATGTGCGGTAAGATGGATGTCCATCCGCCATAATAACCTTGTATGCAAGGTCTGAAAGACCACACTTTGATAGAGCGTGATAAAAATATCTGATTCCCAACATTCCGCAGTTGTGATGATAATCCGCCTCTTCAATCATTTCAACAAGGTGATTTTTCAAAGGTTCAAGATCATCGTAAACATCCAGATATATCATCATTGCCGCCATTGTCTGACGGTCAAGAACGCATCTTCCCTCCGGGGTCAGATACTTCTTCTTTGCAGCATCAATTGCATCTTCAATTGCCTTCTGGGTTTCAGTTGTATCCATGCCCTGAACTTCTTCTGCAAGTTTCTTTATTCTCAGGAACTTAACCTTCAAAACCTTGTTGGGAAAAATAGAATTATGGTTTTGTTCCGTCAATTCATGGGGTGCCGCCCAGTCACCAAGACCATAAACCAAATCTCCGTTTTCATCTTCCATTCCTTCTATGTTCTCAAGGTATTTCACAAAATACGGATAAGCCTCTTTAAGCATTGAAGCATCGCCTGTGTGTCTGTACATACGATAAGGAACTTCAAAAAGTGCTCCATCTCCAACCGGTCCGTTATAATCCTCATATCCCCAGCCGTGAGTGGGGGCAAAAGCCGGAAGTTCACCTTTTTCGTTCATTGCATCAAAGATATCCTGCATCCATTTTTCATAAAGCTTTTCAGCCTTGAAATTTGTGAATATCTGCTCAGCTGAAGCGTGGGAGTCATTTAACCAGCCATGCTTTTCTCTTGAAGGACAGTCGGTAATATTATAAAACATATTCGACCAGGTTGCTTTGATTCCAGCTTCAAAAAGTGCATTGAGGAGATATTCTGAGCACTCAAAGTGTGAACGTCTTTCAATATCCTGATGTACAAACACTGCTACAACATTTGAAAGAGATGGATTTTTGAGACCTGTTACCTCCACAAAGCGGAATCCGTGATATGTGAACATAGGTGTATACACAAATTCTTTTCCGCAACAGATAAACTCATTTTCCTGCATTGGAGTGTCAGGAAAAAAGAAAGGATCATCCATTCTGTTGTAATTAAGAGACAAATCATCATTGATTTCCTCAACATGCTTCATAATAATTTTGTCCCCTTCAGCCTGATTGGTGAAAAGCCTTATGTAGCCGGACATATTCTGTCCAAAGTCATAAATCACCTTATCCTCTGAAACAATATACATCTTCTTTGGTGGATAAAGCTGACATTCCCTGATTGGTTCACATTCGCAAAGCCTCAACACACCCGTTGGAGGATTGGGATCAACCTGAGCAAAAGTCCACGCAGAATCATCAAAGTCAAGAGTGTTCCATTTTTCATCATAAAGACGGGAGTCATAATGCTCACCTGAGCGAAGCTCGTTATAAACAACCGGTGACTCCATACTGTATTTCCACGTGCCATCCGTGTTCACTTCATTTTTTCCGTTAATATCGAGTTCTAGAATTACCTTTGGGAAATCACGCCACTCAGCTGTGTACTGAGCCCAGATTGAGCGCATATTTTCATTATACCAACCGTTTCCGCAAATAACCGCAATAACATTCTCGCCCTTATTCAGAAGACTTGTCACATCATAAGAATTGTACCACAAAGTTTTTCGGTAATCACTGCAGGGAGCTGTGAAAAGGTCTTCGGTAATTCTTTTTCCGTTAATATAAACATAACCGTAACCCAAGGCACAAACCGAAAGCTCTGCCTTTTGGATTTTATGGTCATATGTAAAAGTTTTTCTGTACATAGGCGCAGGGGATGCCGCAGGGTCAAATTCCATATCAGGTCTGATAAATTTTGCATTCTCAAAAGCCATATTTTTTCTCCTATCACAAATTATTCAGGTTTTGTTTCAAGTTTAAGAGGGAAATCCCCCAGCTTTTTTACTTTAAAGCCATTAGCCTTATATTCCTCATAATCAAATTCTTCAAGTTCGTCAATTGCAAGCTTGTGGAATTCATAAAAGTTCTTCCACCATTCATAGCCTGAGCCAAGCTCTGCATTCAGGTATGCATCAGCAATATCACAGCCCATAGCCGGTGCAACATAGAAAGCACCCATTGCAAGAACATTCACACCATTACCGGTAATTGCACGAAGTGCCGCAGGAACAGATTCAACAACTCCCGCATGAACATGAGGACACTTGCTTGCAGCAATATGAATCCCCATACCTGTTCCGCAGAAAAGAAGTGCTCGTTCAAACTCACCTTCGGAAATCATCGAACCAACACGAAGTCCCACACGGTGGAACATCAAATCTGTGTCATTGGGGTCAGAATCAGCCTTCACGCCCATATCTGTTATTTCCCAGCCCTTTGCTTTCAGATGTGCAACAACAGCTTCCTTGAGAGGATAACCTGCAAAATCTGCACCAACAACCAATTTTTTATCTTTTACCATTTTCATAATACTATATCCTTTCGTTTTTATAATTCCATTATCATTTCAAACAGAGCTACCGCAAACATCCAGTGCATTTCCTCTGTGGGGTGATTTATGCGATTTGAAAGAAGACGCACAATATCAACACCCTGTTCTTTCAGCTTCAACCATTTTTTTGTACAGTCACATACCGGCACATCAAGTTCAGTGCACACTTTTTTTGCGATTTCCATATATGCAATAAAATCGTCAAAATGTGCAACCATTCCCTCGAATATTTCACGAAACTCTTCGGAAACCTCCGGGCTCACCTTGTCCGCAGGCAAGTTCTGAGTCAAAAAGATAACCTCCGAACCTGAAGCTTTCAGTTTTTTCAGAATTTCAGTCAAACTCTCACGGTATAACTCTAACTTTTCAGTTCCAAGACTTGAATCGTTAAGTCCAAAGGATACCACCGTCAAATCGGGCCTATATGCAATAACATCCCTTTCAACACGTTCAAGACCTGAAACCACATTATCGCCGCTTATTCCGGCATGAATCATATTTATCGGCGCCGCAGGATAACATTTCTCGAACAAACTTCTCAGCTTCATATGGTATCCTTCATTGAAACGAAACTCAGTTTCAAGACTTTTTTCTCCGATTTTATATAGTTCAAAGCACCCTTGTGTTACGCTGTCACCAAGGAACGCAAGGGTAACAGGGGCAACACTCAGCGGATTCTCATTTTTTTGTCTGAGTCTTTCTGCAAATTTCATTTTTATAGCAACTCCTTTCTCATCCTTCAAAACACATACTTGGGATAAAAAATTTATTTGAACTACAAGTCTGAAAAAAATTGTTCAGATTGTCGCTTTGTAGCAAGTGCTGCTGTACTGTGTGCACTGCGCCGAGCAAAAAGTGGTGATATGGACAAGAATTTTTCTGACTTGTACATTATCCCATCCATGTAGGGTTATAAATACCTATATTCTTTCCGCCTATATTGAAGATTCGGTAAAGTGTCGCTGTTTCGTGTTCAAAGGTTCCCTTTTTAATTTCATCAATATGTCCAAGCCTTGATGCCGTCTCCCATTGAGCCTTGGTTTCCGCACGTGCGTCAACATCCCATAACGAAAAATTCTCTGCTCCTGCTTCAATCAAAGTCTTTGCTTCTCGGATATATAATTCCGAAGGCTTCAGTCTGTCAAGAATATCAAAATACGCCTTAACACCGTATTTCTTTGCCATTTCAACATATTCCGTCACTTCATGCGGCTTTATTGTATACATAAAAGCATCTTCGGTGAAGCTGTATTCAACGTCACGGTGGATTACCTTATGGAAGTTCTCACGTGAAGCCTTTGTATACTTTTCGAGGTCAATGAGTTCAGGATTTTCTTCCTGCATAAGTCCCTCCAGTTTTTCAGTGAACTCCAGAGGATATGCCGAAAAGCTGTCAATGAGCTTTTCTTTTGCCCACTTCTCAACATCAAGTCCAATGAAACGGTTCTTTTCGAGACTGCTTCCAACATAAGCATGAATCTTCATAGGTCTTCTGCCCACAGCCTTACATTCATCATCAAGTGCCTTGCGAAGTCTTCTCATAAATTCGGTTATAATTTCGCAATGAAGTTTCTGAATTCTCTCATCTGCAAGTGGCAGTTCGCAAGGATTCACATCTGGATAGCTCTTTTTAAATCTTTCAACCACAGGCTCCTCAAACAGAACATAAGGCACACCTCTTGTGAATACAAGGTTCACGCCGTCGCAATCCAGCTTTGCCATTTTGCGGAAGGTTGAAAGCATATGCTCCTGAACCTCAGGGTATGCATAAGAAAGAGCATCAACCACCACTCCGTCACGATTCTTGCAGTATAATTGAGGATTTTGCTGACCAAATTCAAGGTCAACATATTCACCGTCATAGGGGAACGAGGGTCCAACCTTTGCTCCCATACGTTTTGAAAGATACATTTTCATTCCGGCACGGTGTCCTGTTTCAATCAGATTATCATAAACCGCCTTTGTCTTTTTGAACATAGCCTTGTTCAGAACCTTTCGCATTTCCGCAAGATACGCATAGTCAGCAGGGTGTATTTTATCTTCAAGGTCATCCGCCACAATATCCTCATCAATAGCAAGAATTTCGACGTCGGAATGCTTCATATTTTCAACAAGAGTATTCCATTCATCAAAGGTAGTGGGATTGAACATACCGATAAGTGAATACATATCCGATGTTACAAAAAGACGTTTTGTATCTGTTCGTTCTTCATCATTTTTCCAAGCCTCGATTTCTTTCTCTGTCATAGGGACAAATCTAAGCCAACCAAGATAACAGCCAACCAATCCCATTCCTGTTCGTCTGCTGATTTCAACATCCTGATTTGTCATATCAGCACATTTCCAGAAACATTCCTGAAATCTGTCCCACTTCATCATTGTCCAGTTGAATGACTCAGTACTGGGAATGATTGTTGACTGTGCTTCATCATCAGTAAGCTTCAGATAAGCACGATTTGAAGGATTATCCATCATACTCACATAAATCTTGTACCAACCCGTAAGTTTTGGGCTGAGAGTCACCGTTTGAGGTGCAACGGTTTCGAATGCTGAAAGCATTGTTCCCGATATATTTGCAGTTTCATAAGTAACGCTCAGCCATTTGTCCACAACAGGTGTTTGGGAAATTGCAGACTGTGGCTCACAGATTTCTGCAAGATTGCTGAAAATAATTCCATCAGTCTTTT
>JAZNLK010000016.1:0-2664 GCA_045579055.1 Clostridia bacterium | reverse complement strand
TCTCTTTTTTACTTGCATTTTTTTTTGTTTTGCGATAAAATATGGTTTAGACATTAAATAAGCAACCCGATGCCATGTTGGCATTAAGGAAAATTTTAGAAAGGAGCGGATTGCTATGATAAACATAACATTCAAAGGCGGCGATGTGAAGGCTTTTGAAAACGGAACCTCCCTTATTGAAATGGCAAAGTCTATAAGCGACGGACTTGCAAGGGCGGCTCTGGCAGCAACTGTGGACGGTGACGTTTGCGGATTGAACTTTATACCGGAAAAAGATTGTGCGGTTAACTTCCTCACATTTGATGATGAGGACGGCAGACGAACTTATCGCCATACTGCTTCTCATGTTTTGGCACAGGCCGTTAAAAGACTCTATCCTGACGCAAAGCTGGCAATCGGTCCTGCTATTGACGATGGATTTTATTATGATTTTGAATTCAGCACATCTGTAACAAATGCAGAGCTTGGAAAAATCGAAGACGAAATGAAAAAAATTATTAAAGAGGATAATTCTCTTGAACGTTTTGAGCTTCCGAGATCTGAGGCAATTAAATTAATGCAGGAAAAGGGAGAAGCATATAAGGTTGAGCTTATTAATGACCTTCCTGAGAATGCAATTATTTCGTTCTATAAACAAGGCGACTTCACAGATTTGTGTGCAGGCCCTCATCTTTTATCAACGGGAAAACTGAAAGCAATTAAGCTTCAGTATACTGCAGGTGCATATTGGAGAGGAAACGAGAACAACAAAATGCTCACCAGAATTTACGGAACTGCATTCCCGAAGAAATCTGAGCTTGATGAATATTTAGAAAAATTGGAAGAGGCAAAGAAGAGGGACCACAATAAGCTTGGCCGTGAGCTTGAAATATTCACAACGGTTGACAGCATAGGTCAGGGACTTCCGATTTTGCTTCCAAAGGGTGCTAAAATTCTTCAAATCCTTCAAAGATTTGTTGAAGACCACGAGGATAGTCACGGTTGGGTGCGCACCAAAACACCATATATGGCAAAGAGTGACCTTTATAAAATCTCAGGACATTGGGACCACTATAAAGACGGAATGTTCGTAATGGGTGAGGAAGAAAAGGATAAAGAGGTTTTTGCTCTTCGTCCGATGACATGTCCATTCCAATATCAGGCATACCTCAACAGAATGAGAAGCTATAGAGATTTACCGCTCAGATACGGTGAAACATCAACCCTTTTCAGAAATGAGGCATCAGGTGAAATGCACGGACTCATCCGTGTTCGTCAGTTCACAATCTCGGAAGGACATTTGATGTGCCGTCCTGACCAGCTCGAGGATGAGTTCAGAGGTTGCTTGGAAATGGCAATCTACATGCTCAAAACATTAGGTCTTTATGAGGATGTTTCATATAGATTTTCACAATGGGACCCAAGTGACAGCGAAAAATATATAGGAACAAAGGAACAATGGGATGAAGCTCAGGATACAATGAAGAAAATCCTTGACCATCTTGAAATTCCATATAAGGTTGGTATTGGTGAAGCTGCGTTCTACGGACCAAAGCTTGACATCCAGATTAAGAACGTATTCGGTAAAGAGGATACCCTTATCACAATCCAGATTGACCAGATGCTTGCAGAAAAGTTTGGCATGGAATATATAGATAAGGATGGAACAAAGAAAAATCCTTACATTATACACAGAACATCAATTGGTTGCTATGAGAGAACACTTGCTCTTCTTATTGAAAAGTATGCTGGCGCGTTCCCTGCCTGGCTTGCACCAACTCAGGTTAAAATTCTGCCGATTTCTGAAAACTTTATGGAATATGCAGACGCAGTTTATGACAAACTAAAGAAAAAAGGATTTAGAGTTGAAGTGGACGAGAGAAGTGAGAAAATCGGATATAAAATCCGAGAGGCTCAGCTTGAGAAAATTCCATATATGCTGATTGTCGGCGAAAAGGAAATGACAGAGGGTGCAGTTTCTGTTCGTTCCAGAAAAGAGGGCGATAAGGGCATGATGTCAATTGATGAGTTTGTTTCAATGCTTTCCGAAGAAGTTGAGAATAAGGTTATTTAAACGTTAGCAGCGAAAGGAAACGGTTCATGAGCTTTTATGATACGGTATATGATTGCGTGAGAAAAATTCCGAAAGGAAAGGTTGCCACATATGGGCAGATTGCTTTTTTGTGTGGCTCACCAAGAGCATCACGTGCGGTTGGATATGCTTTGCATTTTAATCCGAAGCCGATTGAAATACCGTGTCATAGGGTCGTGAACCGTTTTGGTTGTTTAGCAAGTAAATTTGCATTCGGCGGAATTGAGGCTCAAAAAGCGCTTCTTGAATCAGAGGGAATATTCGTGAATGAGGCTAATGAGGTTGATTTAGAGCAGTTTTTGTGGCATCCTGACTTTGAATGACAAAAAAATTCAAAAACTCAAAAAAAAGTCTTGACAAAGGTGGGAGTATGTGATAGAATAAACGAGTTGTCGCCGCGAGAGGTATGGAAACTCCGGGGTCGGGCAAAGGAAGAAAAAACTTTAAAAAGTTTAGAAAAAAAGCTTGACAAGAAAGCGACAATGTGGTATGATAGATAGGCTCTCTCGAGTGAGGGAGAAGCGATTCGCTAGTAGAAGCGAGTTGCGACGTGATGTTTGAAAAGTACACAGTGAGAAAAGCGGTAATAAGTA
>JAZNLK010000015.1:0-23902 GCA_045579055.1 Clostridia bacterium | reverse complement strand
AGGTCAGACACGTTGAATACTGTTGAACCGCCCTTAATCACCAGATAATCAGCAAACCAACCGTTGAAGTGAGTGTCATTGTCGGGGATAAGACCGTAAATGTCACCGCCTCCTACGTTCTGCTTGTTCAGATCATACATTGTGATATCAGGATTATCCTTGAATATCATACAAGTAACAACCTTATCTCCCAGTGCCAAGGGCTTGCCTGCACTGTCCTTCTTAACATTCTTACCCATCTTCACGATTTCACCTGTACCCTCGTGACCGAGAACTACGGGGATAAGACCAAATGGGTCACGCTTGAATTCGTGAGCATCTGTTCCGCAGATGCCGCAGCCTTCAACCTTAACCAGCATATCATCATCACCGATTTCAGGAAGGTCATATTCCTGAAGCTCGATTTTCTCGATATCTGTAAGCATTGCAACTCTTGCCTTCTTGGGAACTTCGCCTGCTGCTGCCTTGGGAGCTGCCGCTGTTGTTCCCTGCATACCTGCAAGAACCTGTTTTACGATTTGTTCAATATCAATATTGTTCATTTTATATAATCTCCTTTCTAAAGATTTAATAACTTAGTTTTCATTCATAATCTCGTCAAGAACCGATGCACCATAAGCCGAAAGAATAGTATCCTGTTCCTCCGAACCGCCGCTGACACCAAGCCCTCCAACGATTTTACCGTGATAAATCAGCGGATCTCCGCCGCCAAATATAACAATTTGTCCTCCGTTTGTGAACTGAATACCATAAAGTGAACCGTCAGGTTTTGCAAGGGTACTCAGCTTCTTGGTGGACATTTTCAGAGCAACCACCGTGTATGCCTTATTGAGGGCAACATCAAAGCTGGCTATATAGGAATTGTCCATACACTCTATTGCAATTGGTCTTCCTGCTTCATTTGAAACTGCTGCAACAATGTTAAGACCCATAGTTTTTGCCTTGGCTTCAACCTTTGCAATAAGTTTTCGAGCCTGTTTAAGACCAAAAGTTTTTTCCTCAGACTTTGTCTCGGCAAGCTGCTTTGTTACAGCTTCCACAATACGAGTAAGCTTTTCGTCATTCATAAATGACACCTCCCGTACTATTTGCCCAGCTGTGCGATAACCTTCTTTGTGATTTCAGCAATTACAGCAGCTTCATCATCAGACTTTGCAGCGTCATGACCGCCACAGGTGCAAGCACCGCCGCAGCCGCCGTGGCAACTTGCCTTGCCAGCCTTTGCATTGGGACAAAGGTTTGCAGGATGCTTTCCGGGAAGACCCATCTGTCTTCTGATTTCATAAAGTCTTTCAATCTGTTCCTTTGAGAATTCCTGAGGTGTTCCTATCTGTGTTGAAAGATAGAGAAGTTCAGCATAGAATTCAAGTGATTCCATCTTGTGGTAAGCCGCAAGAAGTGAATCTGAATATGCTAGGGCACCGTGGTTCTCAAGAAGAACTGCATCGAAGTAAGGAAGATATTCTTCCACTGCATCCGGAATTTCCATTGTTGAAGGTGTGCCGTACTTTGCAAGGGGAACACAACCAAGAGCAATAACTGCTTCAGGCATAATGGGCTGTGTAAGAGCCTTACCTGCAATAGCATAGCTTGTAGCATAGATAGGATGAGCGTGAACAACCGCCTTAACATCGGGACGCTGTTCATAAACTCTCATATGCATTTTGATTTCAGAAGAAGGCTTGAAGCCTTTGTTCGCCTGAATAACATTACCCTTTGCATCAACCTTACAGATGTATTCGGGTGTCATAAAGCCCTTACTTACGCCTGTGGGTGTGCAGAGGAATTCATTATCAGAAATCTTTACTGAAATGTTACCGTCATTTGCAGCAACCATTCTTCTGTCGTAAATTCTTTTACCAATGTCGCAAATTTGTTTTTTGATTTCGTATTCTGACATCATAATAACGACTCTCCTTTATATGTAGGTTTAATTAATTTACTTGTGAAATTTTGGACAATCTGTCCTATTTAAATAATATCACTATTACCATTGTATGTCAATAGATTTTTGTGATTTTTTCTTTGTTTTTGTTGTTTTTATCTGAATTTTTTTGGTTTTCTGTCAATTGCCAGATAATCTATCAAATCCTGAATACCTTCTCCCGTGGTTGAGGATACCGGAAAAACCAGTTTACATCCCGCAAGTTCCAGCCAGTTTGTTGCACGTTCCACGTTTGCATCAGGTTGGTCGATCTGTGTTACAATGCCGATAACCTCACGGTTCACCTGAGCTGTACAGCAGGGCGGATAAAGAGAATAGGGTTCTCTTGCACTGATAAGCATTCCAACCACATCAGCTTCATAAGAATAAAGTGCCAGTGCTCTGCCCAGGATTTTGTTTTCGGCATATTCACCGGGAGTATCAATAAGAATATCGTGATAGTTTATGTACTGGGTTTTGTGATAACCAATCTTTTCACCTTTGAGCGCCTGAGTGAGTGTTGTTTTTCCGCACTCGCTTCTGCCCACCAAAATCATCTTTTTCATACTATGTTCTTGTGATGGGACAAACCGTGAATCCCAGGGTTTCCTGCGAATAATCACAGAGGGCTTTCAAAGATGCCTCAACTTCCGAAACAGTTCCGGTCACAATCAGAGTACCGCTGAAACGGTCAACAAAACCGATTTCCGCCCCCGATGCCTTCATAGCAATATCTGCCGCAATTATTGCAGTCTCGGCAGGTGACATTGTTACAATGCCGATTGCCGCCTTTGAATAATCAATTGCCGGGTCAAGACCTAGCTTTTTGTATAGAATTCTGTCAGGATTTGCAATGATATGAGCAAGAGTTATCTGCTTACCGGGTACAAGCTCCTGAATAATTCTCATTCTGTCCGAAAAATCCATAATGTCTGCCATCCGTCAACCTCCAATCCGGCAGTTAAGCCCTGTTTCTTCCACAACAGCTTTGAACTTCTGAATCTTCTCGTCAGGAATTAAATCCACACCGTGCAATTCATATGTTCTTCCAAGCCCTTTATACTTATCCTCGCCCAGTCTGTGATAAGGCAAAAGATGAAGTTCTTCCACGGTACCAAGACTTTTTGTAAACTTTGCAATATCCCTGATTTCCGCCTCTGTGTCGTTAAAGGTAGGAATAACCGGAACACGGATTATCAATTTGTTTGCCTCTACTGCAAGTTTCTTTGCATTTTCCAGAATAAGTTCATTGGGCTGACTCGTAAACTGTTTGTGTTTTTCACTGTTTGTATGTTTTATATCCATAAGATATAAATCAAGATAAGGAAGAAGCTTTTGAATATTTTCATACTTTGCGCAAGCGGTGGATTCAAGAGCCGTGTTTATGCCCTTTTCCTTGCAAGCTCTGAGTATTGCTGCCGCAAAGTCAGGCTGTGCCAAAGATTCGCCACCGGAAAGGGTAACTCCTCCTCCGCTGCGTCGGTAATATATTCTGTCCTTTTCAACTTGCTCCATAATCTCCGCAACCGTCACGTCGCGACCCATAATCTTCTCTTTCCCATCCACAATCATAGTTTCGATTTCACGCTTCTGGGATTCGGGATTGCAACACCATTTGCATCTGAGGAAGCACCCCTTGAGAAAGACTATTGTCCGCACACCGGGACCGTCATGAACGGAAAAACGCTGGATGTCGAAAATCCTTCCCGTTGTGTTTAAAAATTCGTTGTTCATTTATATGTCCTTTCCATGCGGAACGACACATAGTTCGTTCCTTACAAAGAAATTTGTTACTGAATATAGAACCTTTTAGCACGGGACGTCGTAAACGCCGTCCCCTACAATCTCTCAATCATCTCATAAAACCGAGGAAAAATTGTTCAGATTGTGCGTTTTGCCGACCGCCAACCGTATCACTAAGACCGTGAGAAATTTTCTCAGATTGTGCGATTGACCGATTGCCGTGTGCTATGTGCACACAAATGAGGTCAATCGTGCAAGATGTGGAAATTTATCCGGTATTAGAAGCCTTTTTGTTCGGTTCTGTTGATAATATCATCCTGAAGTGATTTTGAAAGTGTTGTGAACAGTGCACTGTAGCCTGCAACACGAACAACCAAGCCCTTGTATTTTTCAGGATTCTTCTGTGCGTCAATAAGAGTTTCACGGCTTACTACGTTGAACTGAACGTGACTTCCCTTCTGGTCAAAGTAACCACGGATAAGAGCCACAAAGCTTTCAAGACCTTCGGGGCCTGCCAGTGCCGACGGATGGAACTTCATATTGAATAGTGTTCCGTTTGAAGCAATATAGTGGTCAAGCTTTGCAACAGAGTTAGCTGATGCGGTGGGACCGTTTATATCTCTGCCTGCTGCAGGTGACACACCGTCTGCAATAGGAGTTTTTGCAAGTCTTCCGTCAGGTGTCGCACCAGTCTGAGCACCGAGAGGTACATTGGCTGAAACAGGATAGAGACCTGCATGATATACGCCGCCACGAGGATTCTTATATTTTTCAATGGGTTTTGTGTATGTATACGCAACATCTCTCGCAAAGGCATCAATCTCGCAATCATCGTTACCGAACTTGGGAACTTCATTGATAAGTTCAAGAATCTTCTGGTACTTATTTGAAGAACCTTTTGACGCACCGCTTGCCACAACCTGCTTATAAACCTCGGCAATCTGTTCTTCGGTTACGTCAACACCCTTTGCCGCAAGACCCTTCACTACTTCAAGAGTAATCTTTTCAGCATCACCGCTAGACGCATCAATACCGAAATTATTTTCAAGAGCCTCTTTCAATTCACCAAGAGTGAACTGTCTCTCTTCAAACACCAGCTTACGGATTGCATAAAGACCATCAGCCATATTTGCAACACCGAAGCCCTGAGGACCTGTGAAGTTATAAACCGCACCGCCCTCCTGAACGCTTTTTCCTCTGCCGATACAATCCTCAATCATACTTGAAAGGAATGGCAAAGGAGCACGTTCCATATGTGCCAGGTCAATTGCGTTGTCCGCATCAACCATAAGTTCAATCATATATGAAGTCTGAGCTTTGTAAGCATCATAGAATTCACAGAAGGTTGTCATTTCATTGATATCACCTGTTTTGATACCAATCTGTTTGCCATTGTCCATACCATTGGAGAAAACCAGTTCCAAGGGACGGAGCATATTGAAGAATGCCGCATCGTGCCAGCCATCTGTCTTGCCCATCTTCTGAGGTTCAACACAACCAATTATATTATACTGTCTTGCATCTTCAAGAGTCAGTCCACGGCTCACAAGTGCCGGGATAATAACTTCGTCATTGTAGTATGCCGGAAGGCCAATACCCGTTCTTGTCAATTCACCTGCTCTGATTAGAAATTCGTGGGGAGTTTTGTTCCATACACGAATTGAAAGAGAAGGCTGCGGAAGCATAATGTGCATCGAAGCGTTGAGTGACATAAATGACAAATCATTTGTTGTATCAACACCATCCTTATCCTGACCGCCGGCAATGAGGTTCTGGAACAAGCTGTATCCGGCAAAGCCCTGAGCAGATGCGTCATCACGAACCTTGGTGAAGCTGTTGAGCTTAATCCAAACGCAGTCAACCAGTTCCTGAGCCTGTTCACGGGTAATCCTTCCGTTTTTCAAATCCTTCTTATAATAAGGATACATATAAATATCGAAACGTCCGGGAGAAATTGAGTGACCGTTTGATTCTGTCTGAATCAAGAGCTGAACAAACCAGAAGCTCTGACAAGCCTCGTGGAAGTTTTCAGCACCAAACTGGGGAACACGGCTACAATTCTTACCGATTGTCTTCAATTCTTCACGTCTTGCAGGGTCGGTACACTTTTCAGCCATTTCGTAAGCCAGCTTTGAATATCTCTGTGCAAAAGTGATTGCCGCTTCACAGCTTTCGATAACAGCATTAAGGAAAATTCTTCTCTTAACTGCATCGCCCTGCTTCGCATCAATCGCAGAAAGTGCCGCCTTTGCCTTTTTGATGATTCCGTCATAACCAATTCTAAGAACCAGGTCATAATCAGCTGTAACGTGACCGATACCGTTGTAGAAATAGTTACCGGGGGTGAACACATTTCCGCCTATTGCATCAATAGTTTCGGGGCGCATATAGGATGTTGCCAGTTCGCTGGTTGTCTTTCCCTTCCAGTAGGCAAAAACATCCTTTAAAGCCTTCTTTGATTCATCAGTAAGTACAAAGGGGTCAGCCGCTCTTGTCTGGATTGTGTCAAATTCGTCCTCAATCCACTGGAATGAAAACTCAGGGAAAATCTGACAGCTGCGCTGTGACTTCACCGCACTTCCGACCACCAGTTCATCATCAAATATAGTAATAGGAAGGTTTTCCAGAATGTGTCTGAAAGCTTTTGCCCTTCTCGTTATTGTGGGCATTCCTTCTGTTTTTTTATAGGATTCGGTAAGCAAAACCGCACGTTCAACCTCAATTTCGGGAGCTTTTTCAAACAAAGCTTCCTTCAGGCGGTCAATACGTGGGCTTTTCACGATTTCTTTTGAGTAATACTTTGCCATAACCGTCCTCTCCTTTCAAAAAGTCATACTTTTTCAGCTTTTTTATTAATCTTATTCTACTACAAAATCAAAAAAATGTCAACACATTTCACAGAAAAAAACAGAAAATTTCAAAGAAAATCAAAAAAAGCCGTAATTTCAAAGGTTTCAAAACAAAACATACTTTCCGAATTAAATTCAAATCACTCCTTTACAAAACTCTCGAAGAAAATACCATAAAAATTACAGGCGAAAGCATTGACTTCATATGGACTATTTGATATAATAAAGGTAATCGAATATCTGCTGCCACCGGGTAGCGAATGGAAACATTCATTTTGCACAGCGTTAGGTCTTTGAAGTTGTGCCGAATGAATGTTTTTTTTTGCATAATGGCTATTTATATATAAATGAAAGGAAAAACAATATGAAGCACAGCAATCCCTTTAGAGATTTAAGTAAATTTGAATTTTTTCTTTGGCTCCTTTCGATCACCGTATGTATCGGAGCATATTTCTTATCAGGCAAAAAGGACTCTCTCACCGTAACCGCATCTCTGATAGGGGTCACAGCACTGATTTTTGTCGCAAAAGGGTATGTACTCGGTCAGGTTCTGACAGTTGTTTTCGCCATCTTTTACGGAATTGTTTCCTTCTTTCTCCGCTATTACGGTGAAATGATAACATACCTGGGTATGACAGCTCCAATCGCGGTTCTTTCGGTTATATCCTGGATAAGGAATCCCTTTCAAGGGACAAAAGAAGTCACCGTCGCACATCTGTCAAAAAAACAGTATTTCATAATCATCGCTCTTTCCATTGCAGTTACAATTCTCTTTTACTTTGTGCTGAATGCTTTGGGAAATGCGAATATGTTTTTCAGCACACTTTCGGTCACAACAAGTTTCCTGGCGTCCGCTCTGACACTGTACCGCAGTCCCTATTATGCCTTGGCATACTCCGCAAACGATATCATTCTCATAATTCTCTGGAGTTTGGCATCTGCAAAAAATATTTCCTATCTTCCTATGATATTCTGTTTTATAATGTTTTTGGTCAACGACCTTTATGGTTTTTACAATTGGAACAAAATCAAAAAAAGACAAAGGGGCTGACTCCTTTCGGAGCAGCCCCGGATCGTCAAAAAAATGCTCTGTTGCAAGAGCTTTAATCAAAATGCATCGTAGGAAATGGATTTATCCATTCAAAAAAGACAAAAATCCTTCACCTTCGTTTTCGATATCCGGTATCTTCATCAATAACCATATTTTTTTCTCTTAATCACAATGAACAAAACCGCAAGCAACGCCGCCATAAGCTCAGCAACAACTATCGAGAACCATATGCCGTCAATTCCCAAAACCAATGGGAGTAACATAACTGCCGCAATCTGAAAAACAAGGGTTCGCAAAAAAGAAATAACCGCCGACGTCAACCCATCATTTAGTGCCGTAAAAAACGACGAACCGAAGATAGCCATTCCCGCAAATAAAAAGGAAATTGAAAAAATCATAAAGCCCTTGCGAGTCAGTTCACACAGAGCTTCGTCATAGCCCACAAACAACTTTGTCAAGGGCGAAGCAAGAATCCACGCCAACACCAGCATAGCCACCGAACTTACACATATCATAACCGTGCTTTTTTTCAGCAAGCTTTTCAGCTCCTGTTGGTTCTTTGCACCGAAATGGTATCCGATTATGGGTGCTGTACCAATTGCATATCCGATAAAAACAGCAAGAAAAATCATATTCACATACATCATAACACCGTATGCCGAAACGCCATCCTCACCTGCATATCTGATAAGCTGGACGTTATAAAGCATCCCCACAAGAGACATTGAGATATTGCTCATAAGCTCCGAAGAACCGTTTGTACAGGTTTTCGCCAGAGCTTTTCCATCAAATTCAGTCTTCCTGAGTTGCAACAAGCTTGAGTTTTTTGTGGAGAAGTATAATATAGGAACAAACCCACCAACCATCTGGCTGATAGCTGTCGCCCAAGCCGCTCCTGCAAGCCCCCACTGAAAAACAGCAACAAACAGAGCATCAAGAATCATATTTGTGACACCTGCCGCAACTGTTACCCACAAACCCAGTTGTGGTTTCTCCGCTGTAACGAAAAAGCTTTGAAACGCCATCTGCAACATAAACGCAGGCAATGCAACCATAATAATTCTGCCGTAAAGAACGCAGTTTTCGAGCATTTGTCCCTCTGCCCCCAGAGCAGATGCAACCGAGCGCATAAATAAAGCACCCAAAAGTGCTATACCAACTCCGCAACCTGCTGTGATATACACAAGCATGGAAAAAATCCTATCCGCCTTTTCCCACTTGCCTTCGCCCATTGTTTTGGAAACAAGTGCACTTCCGCCCGTTCCTATCATAAATCCAAACGTACCCAGAATCATCAGAAAGGGCATAATGAAATTAACTGCCGCAAAAGAAGTTTTGCCGACATAGTTTGAAACAAACAAACCGTCCACCACTCCGTAAACAGACGAAAATATCATCATAATCATTGACGACAGCGTGAACTTGAAAAGCTTTTTGTATGTAAAATGATCTGATAATTTGATTGTCATAAAAACCTCATTCGTCAAACGGACACTGACTCATTTGGAGTTCGGTGTCCGTTTTTTTTATTATTTTTTCCAGGTTCTCCAGGAAAGCAGAACCAGCATAGGGAAAATTTCAAGTCTGCCGATTATCATTGCCAAAGTCAGCACAACCGTTGAAAGTGGCGAGAATACCGAAAAATTACAGGTAGGACCCACTGCCTCAAGTCCCGGACCGATATTGCTCATAGTTGCCACAACCGCTGTAAAATTCGAAGTAAAGCCAAGATTATCCGCACTGATTATCAGAAGAATAACGGCAAAAATAAGCATATATGCCGCAAAGAACACATTGACCCCTCTCAAAGTTTCGTGTTCAACAATCTTGCCGTTCATTTTCACCTTTACCGTACTTTTGGGATGGGCAAGAACCTTGATTTCCTTGATAATACTCTTGAACAGAATAATAATCCTGGAAACCTTTATTCCTCCGCCTGTGCTTCCGCCACAGGCACCACAAAACATCAGAAGTACAAGAATTGTTTTCGAAAGCTGTGGCCACCCATCAAAGTCCGCCGTAGAATACCCAGTGGTCGTTATGATGGATGAAACCTGAAAGGCACTATGTTTCAGAGCATCTCCGGCTCCTTCATAGGCATCTTTTATATTGAAGAATACCACCGCAACCGAAGCCGCAATGATTCCAAGATAAATCCAGACCTCTTCCAGCTTGAATGCGGCTCTGACATTCCGCATCATAAGCAAATAATAGAAAGTAAAATCAATTCCAAACAAAATCATAAACACAGTTATAACAACTTGTATATATGAGGAATAGTCAGCAATACTCGAATTAAGTATGCCAAAACCACCGGTTCCGGCAGTACCAAAGGTCAAGGTGGATGCTTCAAACCAATCAAGCCCGCCAAGCATCAATAAAACTATCTGGGTAATTGTCAAAGAAATATACAACCCATATAGGATTTTGGCAGTTGATTTCACCCTGGGAACAAGCTTACCAACCGATGGTCCCGGACTTTCCGCCTTGATCAGATGCATTGTTCCACCACCTGCCACAGGAAGCAAGGCAACAAGAAAAACAAGAACACCCATGCCGCCAATCCAATGCGTGAAGCTTCTCCAGAAAAGTACCGATTTGGGGATAACGTCCAAATCGGCAATTACAGATGCACCCGTGGTAGTGAACCCCGACGCAGTTTCAAACATTGCATCAATAAAGCTTGGGATACTGCCCGAAAAAACAAACGGAAGCGCTCCAAAAATACTCATAGCAATCCAGCTGAGAGCAACAGCCACAAAGCCTTCCTTTGCAAACATCTGTTTTTTTTCGGGTTTTGACAGAATAAGCAGGAAGCTTGCCGCCAAACAAATTGCCGCACAAACAAGAAAAACCCACTTATCAGGTTCATTATATATCAGTGCGCAACCAAAAGGCAAAAGCATAGCAACAGCCTCAATACCCAGGACACACCCCAACACATACAAAACAATTCTGTAATTCATAACTATCCTCTATCCCAAAATATCACTTATGTCATTAAATCCCTTGTGAGTCGTGACAACAATAACCGTATCGCCCGGCATCATCATATCCTTGCCTCGTGGGGTTATGATTTCACCGTTGCGAGCTATGCAGGCAATCAACACATCAGGCTTTAGTGAAATACTTTCCAAAGTAATGTTAGCCACAGGCGACCCTTCAACAATCCTGAATTCCAGTGCCTCCACCTTTTCATCAAGGATATAGTGCATGGTTTCAATATTGCTTCCGATTGAATTATTCATAGCACGAACAAAACGCAGAATGTATTCCGCAGTAATATCCTTCGGATAGATAATTGTATCAAGACCCAGGTTTCTGATAACTTCGTCATATCCGATTCGGTTTATTTTTGTGATTACCTTTCCCTTTGTTTTCGTCTTTGCATAAAGAGAAAGCATAACATTTTCTTCATCTATGTTAGTGAGGGCAACGAACGCCTCAGCACTCTCAATTCCTTCTTCAATCAAGAGACGATTCTCTGTTCCGTCCCCATTGATTATATCAGCTTTGGGAACAAGTCCGCATAGCTGTTCAGCACGCTGTGCATTATGCTCAATTATCTTCACTTCAATTCCCGACTTAATCAGATTTTGTGCCAGATAGACAGCCGTAGTTCCGCCGCCGACAATCATACAATCCTTAACCTTGTCGGTTTTTATACCAATTTTCTTGATGAACAGTGCAGCATCCTTAATTGCCGCAACAATACTGATGAAGTCTCCTTCCTTCAGCATAAAATTACCACTGGGGATAAAAGCTTCGTCACCACGTTCAACACCGCAAACAAGGATATTCGCACCAAGTTTGTTGCCAATTTCCATAAGTTTCAGGTCACAAAGCGGTGAGTCTTTTTGAAGTCTGAATTTCAGGATTTCAACTCTACCCTTGGCAAATGTATCAATTTCAATCGCAGAAGGAAACCGGAGAACCCTTGCCATTTCCATTGCCGCTGTCTGTTCCGGGTTTATAATCATAGCAAGACCCAGTTCCTCTTTGATTAGCTGAATTTCCTTGCTGTATTCAGGATTTCGCACACGGGCAATGGTGCTGCAATTCTTATTAATCTTTCTGGCAATAAGACAGGTCAGAAGATTAAGCTCGTCCGAACCGGTAACTGCAATAAGAATATCTGCATTCTCAATCCCTGCCTCATTCAAGGTTTCAATACCGGCACCACTACCGGAAACCCCCATAACATCATAGGAATTTACCGTATCCTGCAATATGCTGTATCTCGTATCAATAACCGTAATATTATGTCCGTCTTCGCGGCTGAGCTTTTCAACAAGCTTTTCGCCAACCTTTCCGAGACCTACAACTATTATATTCATAACAGATTTCTCTCCGTGTTTTTTTCGTATTTCATACACAACTGTTAAATACAGCTGTCAAAAATTTCCTTTATCTTGTCAAAATCCAGTTCTGCAAAGCTCTTGACCGTTCTCCGCCTTCCAAATGTACACAATTCAGCAAGTCTTTCGGTCGAAACCTCACCAAGCTCAAAATCGCTTATTTTCGAAGGCATCTCAATAAGCTTGAAGAACTCTTCCATTTCTCTTATACCGGCAACTGCCGCCGCTTCATTCTCCGTCTCAGTCACGCCCCAAACATTTCGTGCAAACTGAGCAAATCGGGGAATATTCAGCTTATAAATGTATCTTGCCCAGGCAGGGAACAAAACAGCAAGCCCTGCACCGTGTGCAACTTCATCATATTCACCGCTGAGTGCGTGTTCAAGCTGATGTACGGCAAGAAAGCTGTCACGTCCGCAGCTTGTGAGATTGTTGTGTGAAAGACTTGATGCCCACATAATATTTGCTCTGGCTTCATAATTGTCGGGCTTTGACATAAGCACCTTTCCCGATTCAATCACCGTTCTCAAAAGACTTTCGGCAATGCCGTCGGTCAAAGGAGTTGGCTCAATGGGTGTGAAATATCTCTCCATTGTATGCGCCATAATATCCACAATTCCGCAAGAAGTCTGGTATTTGCTCACGGAATATGTCAATTCGGGATTAAGAATCGAAAACAGGCATCTGAATGAATCGCAGCCATAACCACGTTTCATATTTTCGTCCATATTGGTCACAACAGCATTTCCGCTCATTTCACTGCCTGCCGCTGAGATAGTGAGGATTGTTCCTATAGGCAGAGCTTTCTTCACTTCGCACTTGCGTGTGGGGAAATTCCAGACATCGCAATCCGAAACAGCACCTGCCGCAGTATATTTCGACGAATCAATAACAGATCCGCCACCCACCGCAAGAATCATTTCAACCTTTTCAGCCTTGGCAACCTTCACAGCCTCTCTCACAAAGCTAAGCTTGGGGTTTGGCTCCACGCCGCCCATCTCAACCACTTCAATGCCGTTTTCAGCCAAAGACTTCATAACATCATCATAAAGACCGATTTTTTTGATGCTTGACTTTCCGTACTGCATCATAATCTTCTTGAATCCATAGTTCTTTATAATTTCTCCTACATTTTTGTGGGTATCTTTCCCGAAAAACACCTTGGTAGGTGCATAATATACAAAATTCTGCATTAGTTGTCTTCCTTTCCCAGTTTGTCATATTCAACCTTACAAAAACTCTTTTTGTCACATTCGGGACATCTCAGATATCTTGCAGATAGGGTGTGCGCACCCATAACGTACTCACCGAACTTGGGTTTGAAGGTTTTTCCGCAATTGGGGCAAGTGAACTCACTAAGATTGTAGTCAACCACCACAATAATTATAATCACAAACAGGAAATTTATCACCGAAACAATAGCCATTGCCAGGCTGATTCCCGAACCCTCAAAATCATAAATATAAAATCCGAGACACATCAAAGCCGCCGAAATGGCAACCCCCATCATTTGAATAAGTGTCAGAACAACTCTACGATTTGTCATAAAATTCACCTCGCTACCAGTTTATCACACTAAAGGCTTTATGTCAATAAAACAAAGGCTGCAAGCCCAACAAATTTTCAAAATTTGTCAGAATTGCAACCTCTCTAACCCCACAATGTTGTGTTATAGCACTTCGGAATGTCACTTGCGTTACCACGCCAAAGCTCTTTAGAAGTTCACCATAATTATGCAGCTTGCCGCCAGAGTTACCAGTGAGATAATGAAACCTGAAAGCCACACTCTTCTGTCACTCATTTGGTTTTTTGCAGCTTTCTTCATTGCCAGTGCTGACACCACGGCAACTATAGCCGAAATTATCAACACCACTACACAACCAACAAGCAACTCTTCCTCATTCATATGCCTCGGTCTTTCCCTATGGAACAACAACATAAACACAAGAATCAACAACGAAGCAACCGAAAGAAGAATCGAAAAAATTGCGCCAATCTTCATACTTTTCTTCGCAAATCCCTTCCCGAACCTTACGCAATCTTTTTTCACAGCATTACTCTGTCCTGACATATATGTATTGTTCGCATTCCCTGCTGTTTTCGCAATCCCGCAGAAATTGCAATTTTCACCGACACACTGTCTTCCGCATTTTGGGCATTTCCACATAAATTCATCTCCTAAAATTTCATGACTCCATTATACCATATATCATTTTATATGTCAACCAGAAGCAACGAGACCTTCAAATGCTAAATAACGTGTGTTATTCAGCACGTCTTTCAAATCTATTTCACTATTTTTGCTTTTTCAAATACTTTCCCAAGAAGCAATCCCACAATCAAACCTGCCGTTCCTTGAATTGCATTGAACGGAACACTAAGAAGTGCCGTAGCAAAGCCGCCTTCACCACCATAAAGAAAACCTTCAAAAACAAAGTATCCTGAAATCATAATCAGCTCAGCGCACAAACCGCCAACCAGCTTTCCTGCAAGTCCCTGACTTTTCTTGAATATCTTCTTTGCAAAAAGGAACGCAACAAGTGCCATAACTCCTTTAAGGACAAATGTCATGGGTGCATACGCAGCATATCCCAAAAACAAGTCTGCAAGCATTGAGCCGATTGCCGCCGCAAAGAAGCCGTAAACAGGCGACAAAAGCCAGCCTGAAATCAGAACTATACTGTCCCCCAAATTGACATATCCTTTTGGCGAAGGAATTTTCACTATCATTGTGGCAACACATACAAGCGCCGCAAGCAATGCCGCCATAACCAGTTTTTTTGTTTTCATAACATCATCTCCAAAACTCTTTACAAATTACAAAAACTATATTATACTAAATCTGAACATATAACAATCACCAAATAAGGAGTTTTTTATATAACCAGATGAAATATTCAATCAGCATCAATTCAAAAGAAAGTTCATATATGCAGCTTTACCGCCAGCTCAGAAATGACATTACCAATCTCACATACAAATACGGTGATAAGCTCCCATCCAAAAGATTACTTGCAGACGAAACAGAAACATCCGTTATAACCGTCGAACACGCATACAGTCTTCTCTGCGACGAGGGGTACATAGAAGCAAAAGAGCGATTCGGTTATTTTGTCTCCTACCAGCAAAATGATTTTTTGCCCGTTGCAGAAGTCGAAGAACCTCATATACCCGCTACTTCTTCGGATATTTATCACAGCGAAGATGAATTTCCTTTTTCGGTTTTTGCAAAAACCATGCGAACTGTCATCTCAAAGTACAGCGACAGAATCCTGCTGAAGTCACCCAACCAAGGTTGTATCGAACTTCGTCAAGCAATTTCCAGCTATCTGTCAAGAGGAAAGGGCATATATGTCACGCCTGAACGAATTATAATCGGTTCAGGTGCAGAATATCTTTACGGGTTGATTGTGCAGTTTTTGGGACGGGATAAAATATACGCACTTGAAGATCCGTCTTACGAAAAAATCCATTCAGTCTATAAAGCCAACGGCGCAAAATGCGAATTTCTGAAGTTAGGCAAAAACGGTATCCTTACATCAGAGCTAAACTCCTCAAAAGCATCTGTTCTGCATGTTACCCCCTTTAGAAGCTACCCCAGCGGAGTCACCGCAAATGCATCAAAGCGTAATGAATACATCAACTGGTCAAAAAAACATCGAGGATATATTATCGAAGATGATTTCGACTCAGAATTTACCATCTCCACAAAAAACGAAGATACCATTTTTTCTCTTGACCCGAACAACAGAGTAATTTACGTGAACACTTTTTCAAAAACAATAGCTCCTTCAATGCGAATCGGCTATATGGTGCTTCCTGAAAAACTGTGCGGAGTCTTTGACGAAAAAATCGGTTTTTACTCCTGCACTGTTCCTGTTTTTGAACAATATGTCCTTGCGGAGTTCATCAACAACGGCGATTTTGAGAGGCACATAAACCGTGTCCGCAGAAAAAGACGGCAGGCTTTGAAATAAGTTTTTCAAACTTCACATCACAAAACATCTATGTATTCACCATTCAAAGCCTTGTTCATGCTTCTCACAGCACAGAACTTACCGCACATTGAACAGCTTTCCTCAATTTCAGGCTTTCTGTCAGCCCTGATATTCTTCGCAGTTTCAGGGTCAAGACTATATTCCCATTGTTTTTCCCAATCGAAGCTTCTTCGTGCATCTGCCATTTTGTCATCAATATCTCTCGCGCACGGAAGCTTCTTTGCGATATCTGCAGCGTGTGCCGCAATTTTAGATGCAATTATTCCTTGCTTCACATCCTCAATGTTTGGGATAGCCAAGTGCTCAGCAGGAGTCACATAGCAAAGAAATGCCGCACCGGCCGATGCCGCTATTGCTCCGCCAATTGCACTCGTTATGTGGTCATAACCCGGAGCAATATCGGTTACAATAGGTCCCAACACATAAAACGGTGCCCCCATACAGATTGTCTGCTGAAGCTTCATATTTGCTTCAATCTGGTCAATGGGCATATGTCCCGGTCCTTCGACCATAACCTGAACATCCTTTTCCCATGCACGCTTTGTGAGCTCTCCCAAACGAACAAGTTCCTCAATCTGACAAACATCGCTTGCGTCAGCAAGACAACCGGGACGACAAGCGTCACCAAGGGAGATTGTCACATCATACTCACGGCAAATATCAAGTATTTCATCATAATATTCATAAAAAGGATTTTCTTCACCCGTCATGCTCATCCACGCAAACACAAGCGAGCCGCCACGTGATACAATATTCATTTTTCTTTTATGCATCTTTATCTGATCGATGGTTTTCCTTGTAATTCCGCAGTGAATGGTCACAAAATCCACACCATCTTCGGCATGGAGTCTTACAACATCAACAAAATCCTTTGCGGTAAGTGTTGCCAGATCCCGCTGATAATGAATAACACTGTCATAAACCGGAACAGTTCCTATCATAGCCGGGCATTCGTTCGTAAGCTTTCTTCTGAATGGCTGAGTATCACCGTGAGATGACAAGTCCATAATCGCCTCCGCACCCATGTTTACCGCCGTCATAACCTTTTTCATTTCGATATCATAATCTTTACAATCTTTTGACACACCAAGATTGACATTTATTTTTGTACGGAGCATCGAACCAACGCCGTTGGGTTCTAAGCAGGTATGTAATTTATTGGCACAGATTGCAACATGACCTTTCGCAACCAGAGCTCTGATTTTCTCCGGCGTTCTGTATTCCTTTTCGGCAACCGCCTTCATTTCAGGAGTTATAATTCCTTTTTTTGCGGCATCCATTTGGGTTGTATATTTTCTCATTTTTTTCTTCCTTTCAATCAGATATTTTTTCTTCTGTATAGTATGATTTAAGGTCAAAGTTATGCATCAGCGGACCCGCCCCTTTTCCCAAATCCAGCTGCACCGCAAGAGCACCCGAAATATATTCCTTTGCTCTTTGTACGGATTCTATAAGAGAAAATCCTTTTGCAAGATTTGATGCTATAGCACTTGATAATGTGCATCCCGTACCGTGGGTGTTGGGGTTATCTATTCGTTCACCTTCAAACCAGTGGTATTTGCCCTTTGCATATAAAAGGTCATTTGCGTCATTGATGTTGTGTCCACCCTTCAGAAGAACCGCACATCCGTGTGCATCACCAATTATTTGGGCAACCTTTTGCATATCTTTTTTATTTCCAACAGAAAGTCCCGCCAGGATTTCCGCCTCAGGAATATTCGGCGTAACAAGTGTTGCAATAGGCAGAAGTTCATCAATCAACGTCTGTACTGCGTCTGTTTTCATAAGTGCAGAGCCGCTTGTTGCAACCATAACAGGGTCCACAACAATGTTTCTTGCAGTATGGTATTTTAGTCTGTCTGCTATTACGCAAATAAGCTCACTTGATGACACCATTCCTATCTTCACACTGTCCGGAAAGATATCTTCAAATACTGCGTCAATTTGTTCTTTTAAGAATTCAGGAGTGGATTCCTGAATTGCTCTTACGCCGGTTGTACTTTGTGCCGTCAGTGCTGTTATTGCACTCATGGCATAAACACCATTCATGGTCATTGTTTTTATATCTGCCTGAATACCGGCGCCTCCACTGCAATCACTTCCTGCAATGGTCAATGCTGTTTTCATTCTCATTTCAATTTCCCCTTTCGTATTTCAGCATCGTTTTATATAGCGACATAAGGTGGTGCCCCCAATCTGCCGCTTTCATATTAATCTCCATAGCCTTTCCGCCCACAAAAATTTTTTATAATTTCTTGCTCCTTGTTCATGGGCGAGATAAGGCGTATAATGGAGATTACGCACATCGTCGTTTCGCACAATGTGCGAAAATTTCGACGGTGCAATTTAAATCACTGCCGCAGGCGGCTTGCATTGCAAGCCCATAGCCTTTCCGCCCACAAATAATTATTTAAAATTTCCTGCTCCTTGTTCATGGGCGAGATAAGGCGTATAATGGCGATTACGCACATCGTCGTTTCGCACAATGTGCGAAAATTTCGACGGTGCAATTTAAATATTGGGGATAACGTGATTTTTCACGTTATTCCCCATAGCCTTTCGCTTTTGCCTTGAGTTCTGCTACCGCTTGTTGCGGGTCATCCGCCTTCATTATGGCAGAAACGGCACAAATTCCTGCTATCGGAAGCCCCTTCAGGACATCAATATTATCCTTATTTAATCCCCCGATTGCATTGACAGGAATCGGCACAGCCTCGCAGATTTTCGCAAGGGTTTCCACAGATGTCAACACAGTTTTCACCTTGGTTGTTGTGGGATAAATCGCACCCACTCCAAGATAGTCGGCACCGTTTCGGTACGCTTCTATTGCCTGTTCAACGGTTTTTGCCGTTGCACCGATTATCATATCATCGCCAACAATCTTCCGTGCAATGTCAATGGGCATATCACTTTGTCCAAGATGTATGCCTTCCGCGTCAACCGCCATTGCAACATCAATTCGGTCGTCAATAATCAAGGGTACACCATATCTTTTCGTAATGCTGTGGACTTTTTCGGCAAGTCTCAAATATTCTCTTGTGGTTTTGTCCTTTTCCCGAAGCTGAATCAGGGTTACCCCGCCTTTTAAGGCAGATTCCACTCTCCGCAAGAACTCATCTTCTTCAAAGCCCGTGCTGTCGGTAATAAAATAAAGTTCGGAATTAAAGCTTTTCAATTTCAACATCCTCCAATTTCAAATATTTTCCCACATCTGTGCTTTCAAGCGAAGTCAGATTATCCAAAAGATTGACCATAAACGTTCCAACACCTTTGTCACTCCGGGAAAGCTCACCGCATATTCCAAGAACAGCACAGGCAGTCACAGCCGCATCAAAGCCTGATGCTACCGAAAGATATGTGGCACACAAAACGCCAAGCATACAGCCCGTACCGGTGACCTCCGATAATTGCGAACAGCCGTTTTTCGCCAAAGTCAGGTTTTTGCCGTTTGTGACAATATCCGTCTTTCCGCTGACAAGAACAACCGCCTTATACTTTCGAGCAAGCTGAACAGCAATAAAGCACATCTCTTCAGGAGTTATTTTCTCTGCATCAACACCGGGCGAAGTATATTCCTCATCAAAAAGAGCCTTAATCTCGGAATAGTTTCCCTTTATGACCGTTGGAGAATAAGCTTCAATGTGCTGTTTCGCAAACTTTCGCCTCAAAGCAGAACAGGATGTCCCCACCGCATCCAACACATATGGAATTCCCATTTTCCGAGCAATCCCGGCTGAAATCCCTATGGATTTCAGCCGTGCATCCGTAATATTGCCAAGATTCAGTAGCAATGCATCAGCAGTTGCTGTTATTTCAGCCACTTCTTGGGGATGTTCTGCCATAATCGGTTTTGCGCCAACTGCGAGCACTGCATTTGCACATTGATTTATTGAAATTGGATTGGTTATTGAATGAATAAGTGGTTTTTCTCGTTTAACAAGTTCTCTTATCCGGTTGATTTGTTCCGGTTTCATTTTTCCGCCTACTTTCTACTATTAAATAAACAACCGCCACCGCAATAAATACTCCAAGCAACGTCCGTGATAAATACCCCCATATGGGTGCAGTCATATTGAATATGCCTGTGAGAATTTCAATCACCATAAAGCATATAACCCCAAATGATGCAATGGCAATCCCTGTTGAAACAAAGCCGCTGTTGTCCGTATATGTTTTTTCGCCAAGCATGGCTTGCATTTTCACAACCAAGCCCGACTTGGCAAGCTTTCTCAAAAAGACAAATGCAATACTTCCGCCAATCAACGTTCCGCAAACAAACGAGGGAACATAGAAAAGCCATGTGAGACCTGTTTTTCCCCAGAGCATTGACATCACGGGATATGAACATATTGCTCCCACAATTCCTGTGCCGATTATCTCGCCAATAACAGCAAAAAGGATTTTGCCCTTTGAGCTGCGGTAGAAAATACCTGACAGAACCGCACCGAACACAGCCCCGGTCAGAGCAATCGGCGGAATTCCCATAATTGCCATTCGTATTATCCCGATAAGCGTCGCACAAAGCAGCGAATACCAAGGTCCCAGCAGAACCGAGCATACAATATTGATAAAATGTGCCATGGGACACATTCCCTCAAACCGAAGTATCGGCGAAATCACCACGCCCAATGCCACCAGCATTGAAAGCACCACCATTTTTAAAAGTCCTTTTGAATTTTTCATTTTTCTTTCCTCTTTTCGTAAAAATTATTTACGAAAGCAAAGTACCTTCGCACGGTCGAGACTCACTTGCCTCCTCTCACCCCGAAACACGGGTTCCCATCGCACGTCGGAACAAAATACGTTCCTCCTCTTTCACCAAAAACTCGCTCCACTCAACTTTTTGTAAGTTTTGTTGGGCACATCGTTATGCAAAAGAGTATCTTTCAAACCCCAGGCGCTCCCCTGTTGTTAATCTGCTATCCTCCTTTCAATGTCTTTTTTGCATAAAAGAATTTATGCAAAAAAAACGGATAACCCTGATTGGATTATCCGTAAATAAAGCTATACAAACTATGACTTCCTACGGCGGCATTATCCGCATCAGGTAAAAGGGTCGAAGTTTGATTACTTCCTCTCAGCCGAGCACACTCAGCTCCCCTACACAATTCATTATTCAGTTTTTATGTATTATACGACTTTTTTCTGCCATTGTCAAGAGAAATTTCAAAAAACAAGGTGCTGTTGAATTAATTCATTATACAATAATACTAACCTTGCTGCCGCCTGTTTTCTCTTTCTTCACTACTATCTGCTTGTCAATTTTATCCTTCAGTTCATTGACGTGTGAGATAATTCCAACCAGGCGGTTACCTTCAGCAAGAGAAGACAAAGCTTTAATGGCTTGTGCTAAGGATTCATCATCAAGAGAGCCGAAGCCTTCGTCCACAAACATTGTGTCAAGCCTGATTCCGCCGGCTGAGGACTGAATTTCATCAGAAAGCCCTAGAGCAAGAGAAAGAGATGCTTTGAACGACTCACCGCCCGAAAGAGTCTTGACGCTTCTCTCGGTTCCGTTATAATGGTCAATAACATCAAGCTCAAGACCGCTCTGGCTGCGGTTATTTTCAGCTTCAATCCTCCTCTTCAGTTCATACTGACCGCCGGTCATAACCAAAAGCCTGGTATTGGCATGATTTATGATCCTGTCAAAATAAGTCATCTGGATGTAGGTTTCAAGCATAACCTTTTCTTTTCCGCTTATGTTACCGTTAGCGGTATTTGAAAGTGCCTTCAGCCAAGTCCACTGTTCTTCAACCACCTTGATTTCGTCAAGCTTCCGCAAAATATTATCAAGAGATGCTTTGTTTGCAGTTATGCGGCTGTGCACTTCTTTTGACTTTGCATCAAGTTCCTTCTGTTTTGTCTCAAGGACTTGCTGATTCGCCTTCTCTTTTTCCAAATCAATATCGGAGCCTTCCCCGATACGTTTCAAAATTTCTTCTTTCGCAGATTTCAGCGACGCAAGCTTTTCTTTGTTTTCACTCACAGCTTCAGCCGCCTCATCAAACTCCTTTTGAACACTTTCAACTTCTCTGTGCAAAACAACAATTTGATTCTCCGCCGCAGTTTTTGATTCGAAAGTGAGTTTTTCCTTCAATTCTGCAATACGTTTTTCCAAAGACATATTTTCAGCTGCTCTTACTTTAACCTCGTCTGTAATCCCCATAAGTTTTTCCTTCAGCGATTCAAGCAAGGTATTCTTTTCAGGCAGAAGGTCATCAATGACTTTCTTGCGTTCACTTTTTTCTACGGCTGCTCTGATTCTTTTATCCAGTTCATCTATATCCGAATCAACATCCGATATTCTGACAGCAATAACCGACTTTGCATCTTCAAAGGAATAGTCACCCAAAAGTAATTCTGCTTCTTTTCTTACGCTTTCTTCTTTTTCTGTCAAAATACCTTTCAGCTTTCCCGCTTTATCCCGTGCTTCATCGGCAGCCTTATCAGCTTCACCGACCTTGCCCTGAAGGATATCAATTTCATCTTTTTTGGGCACATTTTCAGGCTTTACTGCAATTTTCGGATGTTCAGTGGAACCGCATACCGGGCAAGGCTTGCCGGGTTTCAGCATATCCGCCAGTATCCCTGCCTGCGCTTCAAGGTAAATTCTCGTTTTTTCTTTCAGCTCCGTACCCAGTATTTCCGCATAACAATATTTTTCAGTGTAGATTTTGTTGGCTTCGGAATATTCATCTCTGATTCTCAGAACATCGTCGATACTGTTGCCGAGCTCTTTCAGCTTTTCTTTTTCTTCTTCCTTTTTCCCCTTGCTGTTTTCAAGGGTTATTTTTTCTTCGCCCACCTTTTCAAGAGCTTTATTTTCTTCTGAGAGAGCAGTAATTTCCTCCTCATAGGCTTTTATCCCCGCTTCCGTTCCGGAAATATTTTCCGCACTTCCATCTATAAACTTTTTGTTTATATCAAAAATACTCTGCTTCGCTGAAAGTTCATCATAGTCAGGAAGCATTGCCTTTAGTGCTGCAATTTTTTCGGCAACTTCCTTTGTTTTTGCCAGCTTTTCTTTTTCAACATCAAGTTTCTCACTCAGTTCTTTTTCTTTTTCAGTTTCCTGTTTAAAGGCATTATCATTTTTTTCAAGGTCTGCTTTTGCCGAGAGGATGTCCTCAGCTTTTGCAATACGCATTTTTATTCCATCCAGTTCCTTTTGAAGCCTTTCTTTTTCCTCCGTCAGCAGCTTTTCAGTCTTTTCATCATCAGCTATCAGTTTCTCTAGAACTTCAACTATCTCCGCTGTGGCCATTTCACCGTTTTTGGCTCTATATACTTCCGGAGTTTCCACCTCACACACAATACCGTTTATGTACTGCTCGATGCTGCTTTTGATTGCCTCGTATTCGCCTCCGAGCCTGCCCGATTCCGACTTCAACCTTTCCTGAAGAACATAATAGCTCTGGGTTTTAAAAAGCTTCTGGAATATTTTCTTCCGTTCATCCGTGGTTGTCAATAGCAGCTTCAAAAAATCCCCTTGAGCAATCATTGCAATCTGTGCGAACTGATTTTTGTCAACACCGATAATTTCCACAACCGCATTGTCCACATCTTTCAGCTTGGTAATCACCTTGCCGTCAGGCAGATGTAATTCCGCATTGGCTTTTTCAGTAGTTATCCCTTCACCCCTTGATTTCGGCCGTTCGTATTCGGGATTCCTTTTTATATAGTAATCCTTATCTCTGCAAGTGAAATACAGTTCAACCTCAGTGGGAGTTTCGGCGTCTGCATATTTCGAACGGAACATAGACTTTTCCCTGGTATTGCCGCTGGCTTCGCCAAAAAGTGCATATGTAATCGCATCAAAGATGGTGGTTTTTCCTGCACCGGTATCTCCGGCGATCAGAAACAGGCCGTTTTCGCCAAAGGCGCTGAAATCGATCTCGGTACAGCCTGCATAGGGGCCAAAGGCAGACAATGTAAGCTTAATGGGCTTCATGCGGCATTTCCTCCAGTTCTCTGAT
>JAZNLK010000014.1:0-18343 GCA_045579055.1 Clostridia bacterium | reverse complement strand
TGAAGCAAGCATCGCATTCAGAAGAAATCTTCCCATGCGTCCGTTACCGTCCATATAAGGATGGATATAGACAAAGAAAAAATGTCCCAATACTGCCCGTACCCTTGAATCCTCTTCATTTTTCAGAAGGTCAAAAAGCGTTTCCATTGCATCATTGATGGCTGTTGGAGGAAGTGGGGTATGCAAAGACCCTCTAATATAAACCTGCCCCGTCCGATAACCCGCCAAATCTGAAGGCTTCAACAGATTCGCTTCAACGAACGGAGACCACATTTCGAAATACCAGTCACCATGTGCCTTTTCTACGGCATCCCCTGCATTATCTCCATTGATGATGTCAGCAACAGTTCTTTTCACAGCTTGGAAAGCCTGGTAATATCCACGTGCTACCAATGCATTTTTGTGTTCCTTGTCTTCCTTGTCCGGCTTCCAATCTCCGGAACGTACCTTCTCTATCAATTCCTGGGATATACGGTAGCCCTCTATCGAAAGGGAATGATATGCATCCTCCAAATATTTCTCATCAACCAGTTTCAAATATTCATCAACAGACTTCGTTTGTTCCGGAATGGAAGGAAAGACATTCTTCACCGTCTCTTTCATTTTCTCCCACATCAGACGCAAACGGTTTGCATAAGGTGACAGATTGGTTGGCAAAACCGTTTTCATGGCAACATTGAAAGGATCTTCTTCCGTTACGGTGTATCCGATTTTCTTCATGAATTGCAGGATGCTTTCAGCGGCCTTTTCATTACCCATATTACGGAACGCGCCGGCAAGTCTTCCGGCACGGGAAGAAGCCCCTTTGTCGGACAATATTTTCACTATACCTGAAACGTCCTTTATCATGGACAGACATATCCGAGCAGAAATTTCACTCGACTGGAAGTAGGTTGGGGAAGCGTAAATTAACGCTTCTTCAAGAGTGTACATGTTCAATCCATAAAGTTCATGCTTATGGATAATTGATGGAAGTTCGGCCTTCAAATCAAAGAGTGAAGTCCCGTACATCAGATTGACAAGGTTATTTTTACCGTTTGGAGAACGGACTATGGTTTGGACAGGAACAGTAGTTCTACCCGAATAAAGATCCAGAGACTGTTCCGCTGTCAAGCACCAGGAATCATTGAACCGTTCAGTAGCATATTTGGCAATGAAATACCAATAGGAGGTATACCAAACGGTTGTATCACCTTCCGTTCCGGGTTTAGATGAAATGTACCATCCTTTCATCACTTCCTGTAAATAGCCGGCATTCAGTAAACGGGTAAGGTGTGTTCTACTTATTTGTTTAGTACCGCTCAATACAACCCGCTCGCTGTCTTTCTGTAATTGATGGAGTATTTCAAGGGATTCTGCCATCTTTTCTGCTATCGTTGCCATAATTATTATAGAATTACAAGTTTTTATTGCTTTGCTGTTACAAGTTTATTTTGTTGTGCAATTACAAGTTTTTGTTGCAAAAGTAGGTATTCAAGATGAATTGAGCAAATAAAAACGTCCAGCATTTTGACAAATGGGATTGCTTTCCCTATAGTTTTGCCTATCTTTGCGAAAAATTCTGTTTTATGAAGGAAAAAGAAGAAACACTGGAATATAACGGTTACAGTTGTTCCGTTAAATTGGACAAGAAAAGATGGGTTTTCTGGGGAGAAATTCTTGGAATAGAAGAGGACATACGTTTTGAAGGAAAAGGAATGAGGGAATTCATTGAAAATTTCCATAGGACAGTGGACTATTATATTCTGATGAAGAAAGGTGAATAACAGTAGGGAAAACATTTATGTAAACTTAAAATATGGAATACGGAATTGGAAAAGAAATGGAAAAAGAATCCATAATAATTATCAGAGAATGGGAAAAACATTTCAACAGAGATATAGTTGAATTGGAATATAATTCTTCAAATAAACCGCATTTGGGTGAATATATATTGCATTTAGGAAGAGAAGAAACTCTTAACAGGGAAGAACTGCAATATCTGTTCGAACGATTCTTGTTTGTTACTGTCGGTATTGATTCCGGAAAATTGTTTGTTTCTTTGACCCGAAAATAATAATGATAAAATATTTGAAATAATATTTGATACTATCATTTATTATTTGTATATTTGCAATGTGGAATATACTTTGCGGAAAGAAGTGTGTAATCTGTCCCATTTGCATATTCCGGAATTTTTAGAATAGGAGGTATATATGGATGCTCTTTTTATTGAAAGAATCATAGTCCTTGTACTGGTAGGAGTGATGGGTTGTCTGTTGCTTAAAGCAGTGTATAAACTGGTGAAGTTTCTTGTCGGGTACAGAAACCGGCATGGTATTTCCGGATTGGTACTGCTGATGGCAGGTGTAGTATTGGCAGGGTGGGGAGTCTATGAATTCTTCATCTTAATTGAACCGTATTTGGTATATATATTGGCTGCTGTTGTTGGTTACTTCTGGTTTACAAGCAATTCTTTCAGAAAGGGTTGGAATGAAACTAAAACGACTAACATCTTTGAAGAAAATTGGTATAGAGCTATTGAAATAGATGAAGAAAATAGACGAAACGGATTTTAAAAATAATTTAACACATCAAATATGTTAATTTGGCTAATAATTATTGTTGTTGCAATTTGGTTTCTACCAATTTTACTTCCTATATTGATTATATGGGTGATAATTAAAGTTTATATCCAAAAAAAGAATGAACAGAAAGCAGAAAAGGATTATAACGAACGGTTGAGTGGAAGCATTGTGATGTATGGAAAACCTTCAAGAATTATCCGATACGAGGACAAATATATGCTCATATATGAGGATAAAAGGATGCTATACCTTGAAGGACAACTATTGGATTGGAATAATATAGTGGATGTACGCATACCACAGGAACATGAAGTGTATGAAACGGACAATTCCAATATGGTAAAGCGTTCTCTTTTGGGTTGGCTGCTTTTTGGTAACGTGGGAGGTGCAATAGGTGGAGCTACAAGCAGAAGAGTTTCGTCATCTTACAAGAACAACAAAGGCAGATTCCATCTCCTTATTCAAACAGACAAGATACAATGTCCAAACATACATGTTCTTGTTGAAGATAGCAATACTTTTGAAGAAATAAGAAGCTGTTTGAATATTATCAGACGAACAGCATAGTTGTGATTTGCTTTCATTTTAGTATTTGAAACCATAAAAACCAATAGATTTTACATAACAAGCTATCGCTCAGATGATTGCCGATAATATTGTAACTTACAGAATTTGATTTTAATGGTATAATCCCGTCCTATGGCGGGATTTTTTAATTCCTCCTTTATAATAATTATATAATTATTTATTTTTAGAATTATATAATTATATCTATTTATAATTTTATAATTATTTCCTAAAAGTTACTTTTTTGATAACGAGATGGATTTATTTTGCGGAAGAATAGAAATGCTTTTTCATAACATGTATGAAAAATAGTAATCGAAAAGTCCTGTGATGTGAATCACGGGACTTTTTTTGCACCTTTTTCCCAAAAGTGAATTTTTTGATAACAACACAAACGAAATTTGCGGCTATAATGATATAAGAAGATGAAAAAAAATAAAGTGGAAGTCAAGATCCGGACAAGTTCCGTCCATAGGACAAAGGAGGGTATGGCAAGAATTATCATGGAAATAAGCTATACAGTGGACAGTTACCGGAAATATACAAAAAAGAAAAGGAGATTATAATGGCTAAGAACAAGAAGACACAATTTGACGGACTGTACCAGGCAGTAAAGGACGAAATGCCGGGAGTAGGGGTAGCCTACACCCGCAAAGGCAATTTCTCCGTCATTATCAGGATTGACAACCCGGTAGAACAGTATTGTGCGGATATTGATGCGTACTACAAGGCTTGCGAAATTTACACCAGTCTGCTGAAGACACTCGGCGACGGTTATGCCTTGCAGAAACAGGACATATTCTGTAAGCAGAGTTTCCACACGGAACTTCCTGAAAACACTCCGTTCCTCAGCCGGTCATACATGAGCTATTTTGAAGGAAGGGAATATACGGCACTGACAAGCTACATCATCATCACACAGGAACTGAAACGTTCCTCCTTCTATCTCTTTGACAAGAAGAAATGGGGCGAGTTCTGGAACAAGCTCCAGAAGATACAGGATATACTTATCGGGGAAAAGGTTTCCTTCCATATCCTCGACTCAAGGGAGATAACGGAATACCTCAAAAGATACCTGGGTGTTTCCTTCAAGAAAGGAAAATTCTCACTGAACAATTTCAAGCACATGGACAACCATGTGAAATGCGGAGAAAAGATTATCAAGATGATTGATTTGGTGGACATTGACGAAGTGCTGCTCCCACCGCAGATAAAACCTTTCTCCATGAACAAGGGACTGCCGGTTGACCTGTTCTCATTTATGGGGACGGTACCGGAAGCGGAATGCGTCGTATATACGCAGAACATCATCATTCCCAACCAACGGAAAGAGAACGGCAAACTGAATGCCAACATGAACCGCAAGAAGAATTTTCCGGATCCTGCAAACCTGCTGGCCGCAAAGGATATCGAGAACGTCATCCATGACATCGCTGTGGAGAACCGTCTGCTTGTCTATACGAACTTTACTGTCATGATAGTGACAGACAACGATGAACATCATATGGAAAAGGCATTCAATTATCTGGAGAAACAGTTCTATGACCAGGGCATTACAATCAACAAGAACGCCTACAACCAACTGGAACTGTTCATCAACAATTTCCCCGGAAACGCCTTTTCACTTGAATCGTACAGCAAGTTCCTTTGCCTGCACGATGCGGCAGTGTGCTTTCTCACCAAGGAAAGAATGAAAGTTTCCGAAAACACACCTCTTAAAATCAGCTATACGGACCGGCAGGGCGTACCCATCTTCATTGACATCACCGGGAAGGAAGGAGAACTGAAGCTTACACAGAACTCCAACTTCGTATGTTTCGGGCCTTCCGGAAGCGGAAAGTCATTCCATATGAATTCAGTCGTAAGACAGATGCATGAGCAGAAGACGGATGTAGTCATGATTGACACCGGTAATTCCTATGAGGCACTGTGCCAATATTTCAAGGGTACATACATATCCTACTCGGAAGAAAACCCGATAACGATGAATCCTTTCTACATTAACAGGGAGGAATACAACATCGAGAAGCAGAACTTCCTGAAATCATTGATACTCCTGATATGGAAAGGTTCAAACGGTGCAGTAAGCAAACTGGAGGACAGCATCATTGATGAGACCATCAAGGTTTACTATGACTTCTACTTCACTCCGTTCCAAGGATACACCGAAGAGAAACGCAAGGAGATGAAGGAACTCATGAGCCTACAGCTTTCCAACGAAAGCTATGAATTGTCGGAGGAGGAACTCTCCGAAAGGAAGAAGATAGCCGATAAGGTCAAGAAGCTGGAACAGCTCGCAGTAAAAGGGGAAGGAGGGGAAAAAAATAAACGCCACTACAGCGATACAGCGTATCCTCTCGGAAAACGGCTTTACCCGTGCGGAACTGGATGACCCGAAAGAAGCCAAGCTGAAGAAGATAGACCAGAAAATTGACAGGCAGATACAGCTCCTTGAAGATAGGCTGAAAAGCATCAAGGTAACGGAACTGTCCTTCAACTCATTCTATGACTTCTCCATCCGGTACATCCCGATCCTTTGCGATACGAAAGGCATCAGCTTCAATATGAAGGAATTCTCCTATCTACTGGGAGCGTTCTACAAGGGTGGAAAGTTCGAGAAGACACTGAACAAGGATATGGAAGGCTCACTGTTCGACCAGTCCTTTATTGTTTTTGAAATCGATGCGATAAAGGATGACCCCATCCTTTTCCCTATCGTGACCTTGATTATCATGGACGTGTTCATCCAGAAGATGAGACTGAAAAGCAACCGTAAGGCACTCATCATCGAAGAAGCCTGGAAAGCGATATCCTCGCCAATGATGGCAGGATATATCCTCTACCTGTACAAGACAGTGAGAAAATTCTGGGGTATCGTGGGAGTGGTCACGCAGGAAGTCAACGACATCATTTCAAACCCGACCGTGAAGGAAGCCATCGTCAACAACTCGGACATTACCATCTTGCTTGACCAGTCCAAGTTCAAGGAAAGATACGAAGAAATTGCAAGGATGCTCGGACTGTCGGAAGTGGAACAGCGGAAGATATGGACTATAAACACGCTTGACAACAAGGCAGGTAGAGGATTCTTCAAGGAAGTCTATATCAGACGCGGGAACAAGGGTGACGTGTTCGGTGTGGAGGAATCTCCTCAGTCGTATATGGCATATACCACCGAACGCATAGAAAAGGATGCGTTGAAACAATACCTGAAGAAATACGGGGATTACGAGACGGCCATCAGCCGTTTCTGTGAAGATTGGATTGCCTGTTGCGGGGAAAAGTCCAAGGCGGAGAAATATGCCCGCATAATGAACCGGGCCATCGAAATATATGCTTCCCATTACGGTGACGAGAAGACCGGGACAAAAAAGTATTATGAAGACTGGGAATATTACGGGGAACATGAAAAGGGCGTGTTCGCATACCGGATTGTACGGGACGAAAGGGTGCTTAAACAATAGGGGAAGGAGGTAGTATGAAACTATTTTATATCACGGCATTCATTCTTTGTGCTGGATGCGGAACAATGTACGGACAATACAAGGTCGTCTATGACAAGAAGACAACCGAACAGGTCATCAGCAATACCGGTGTGGCGGAAGGGAATGAAATCCTTTATACGGCACAGGTGGATTCCACAAGAAACAACAGACAGAAACTCCTCAGTAAAGTGACTGTCCGGAACGTGATGAAGTCAGCGGACATGCTGGCAAGGGAAAGCCTGGGAAACCTGAAGAGGGAAGGGGCGGCCTATAAGGCGGTGTGTGTTGAAATCGGCAGACTCATGAGGTCGATAAACAGAATGATAGACAATGCAAGGAATCATCCGGAGAATGCCGCCTTCTGCTACCGGAAAGGGGCGGAGGTGGTTGCGGAAGCTACAGGACTGGTCGAACAGATGGTGGTCATCGCCATGAACGGGAAGGTACCGAACCCATTCAAGACAAGCATAGAGGACTTGCTTCAGGGTAAGGTGGTGAATCCGGAAGCCTTCAACACGAAGGACGGGACGAACCTTATACTGGCCGATGAAAGGATAAGGATATGCAACAATACCTTCTACGGACTTCGCCGCCTTAGAAGGGCAGTGGATATCATAGCGTTCAAGCTGAACTGTAACTATACATGGAGGGATCTGATAAGGAACTCTTCACTGGGATATGACTATTATTGGGCAATGGGGATGCAGAGCAAACTGCAGCAGCTCAAGTACAGCATCGACAACCCACCATGGAAATAACGATAAAGCCAAGGATTATCATGAAAGGAAAGCTATACATATTGACGGCAGTTCTCATGCTCTTTTCGGTGCAGGAGATACACGCCACGGACTACACTTTGCTGGAGATGCTAATCTCCACACATAAGTCGCTGTCAAACAAGCTAAGGACAAGAGAGGAGTACGACGGATTGAAAGCTTCCACGTCACTGAATGAAAGTGCAAAATCCAATTCATTCAGCGAACTGGTGAAAAAGACAAGCAAGAGAATGGGGGACGTGTATTCATATGTCACTTTCGCAGCGGATATGGTACATATCACCGCACTCACGAAAGAAGTGGTGGAAATGGAAACGAAAGCGGTGGAACTTTCGCTGAAGGCAGGGCTGGATTACCCGAGAATTTCAAAGAAGGCACTGGAACTGCATAAGGAATTCGGGGAAATGACCGGCAAGATAGTGGCCTTGAGTGTCTTTACCGTCAGTGCCGGACTGGACATTACCATGGCAACCATGCAGCAGAGAAAAGACTTCACCAACTTCATCCAGAAGGAACTGAGTGCCATGAGACGGAAACTCAGCAATTTCAATTTCTATGCAAAGGCGATGATGCACCTCGGCAAAGCCAACCTTTTCGAGAGAGGGAAGTTCTTTTGGGAACTTGTGGATGATACACGGATTTTGAACGGTATAAAAAGGGAGATTGGCGGACTATGACACTACCATTGCAGGTTGACAGCAAACTGATATTCTCGTCGATGCAGCAATTCGACGAGGAAATGGAAAACTATATCTGGAGTCTGGACGGTGGATTGTGGGGGACACTTCAGGATGCCGGACTGGCACTTGGAGCGGTTTTTTCATTGGTCATTGTCGCAAGGATAGCCTATCGTGCCATGATACAGGAAGAGGGCATTGATATCCTTGCCCTGCTACGGCCCGTTTTGGTAGCTTTCGTACTGGCCAACTGGTACTGGGTAACGACCTGCCTCCATTCCCTGACGGAACCCATAGAGGACAGCATGAAATACATGTACGAATACCAGGCGAATGAACTGGGCAGGTTAAGGGACAAGAGGAGTGCGGCTTCTCTTGACATCATCGGCAGACTGAGAACGGAAGCGGCAAAGGCGGAAGTCATGAACAGGACGGAAGAGAGCGTGGAAGCACAGAATACGGCGGACACGGACATTGATGACGGTGATGATGACGTGTCAAACACGCTTTCCGAAAAATTCGGGGATATGTATTATCCCGACGGGATGGAACTGGCGGCAAGCGGACTCATCATCACCAATTCCTATGATTCACAGTTTTGGGAATGGCTGATCATGTGGATAGGGGAAATAACATGGGAGGTGAGCTGTTATTTCATCTTCCTTATCAAGAATATATACCTTGCGGTACTGGTATTCTTCGGACCTGTCACGATAGCCTGTTGCATACTTCCTGTATGGAAAGACGAATGGGCCACTTGGATAGGCAGGATGATATCGGTGTCGCTGTACGGGGCAATGGCATATCTCATCATGACCATTGCCATGAAACTGATTGAGTTCGGACTGGTCACTGACATATCCACATTGGAACAGGCAGGAAGGGAAGAAACGGTACTGTATTCCTTCATCAAGTACAAAAGTGATTTGTTGGGTACGCTTTCACTGTATCTGATAGCCTTGTTCACCGGTTCAGCCGCCTTGTATATGGTACCGTCGGTAGCGACATGGGCAATACCATCATCGGTTGCAAGAAGCGTCAACAGCTTTATCGGGGGTGGATTGAAAGTTTATAAGGAAAGTGTCAAGCTGGCCGCAAAGACAGCGGTAGCCGTTGCTACCATGGGAGCAGGTGCAGCAGCCGGAGCAAGTTCGGCTGCAGGAGCAAGCGGAACTTCCGCCGGAGCTTCTACCGGAACGACAGCTGGAACGACTGCCGCTACAGGAACATCAAATGGAAAGGCAGCTGCTTCAGATGCTACGGAAAAGAATACTGATGAATTAAAGGACGCAAAGGAAAAGCTTTCAGAAGACAAGGAGGAAAAGAATGGTAACGATAGGGAAGAAGACAATCCTTCATGGTTCAAGGATGACGAGGAACAGGAAAAGCGAAGAGAAAAGCTGAAGAAGGACTTGGAGGAATATGAAAAGGCCATGGAAGAAGGATATTTGGATGTATACATGATTGAAAAGGGATATGATACCGGTTCGTACAGGAATATTTCTGAAGAACTGGAGAAACTGGAAAAGGAACTGGAAAACAGAAAAAGGAAAAGAAAGAAATAATGAGACGGAAAATGATCCTCGTCCTTATGACTGCAACGTTGGGGTTGCAGCACATGTACGCCCAACATGACAAGGACAATTACAACCAATGGGCTTCAATGGAGTACAAACAATGGAAATTCACTCCAAGGTCGTATTACTACTCCTGGGATTACAAGCGTGTTCTGGGAATCAAAATTCCTATACCGGGTTTGGGTGTGCATGACAACGGTCCCGGAGGTATAGGCATTGGTGGAGACAACTATGTGAATGAGAAATGGAGACAAATGACCGGACTCCGTAGCGAAGCTACCGTTACCCATATCCTTGAATCTTCCTATTCAAAGAAAGAGGATGAATATTGGAACACCGTTTACAAGGGGGATTTGGCTACAATAGCGGACAGGAGCCTGGAAGTTTCCTACAGCATCACAAAAGATACAAGGGACAGACTGAAACAACAGATTACCGACAATCTTGAAGCCATGGACGGAGAGACGGCAAGCAATTTCCGGATGGAATATAACAGAATCCTTGACAATGTAAGCGATATACGGAACACGCATATGGACAATGCCAAGAAGATTGTGGCTTATGAGAATGAAAACAGGTCTTTGGAAAAATTGGCGGTACTGACCGGCAAGGTTGCAAAGATTCAAATGATGGACAAATTTATTAGAGGAGGAACTGAAGAATGACACCACTGGACGCAACATTAGGTCTGGACTTTATCAATGACCATATGATAGAGCTGGCCAATTACCTTGAGACTTTTGCAAATTCAAACATGACCGTACTGATAAGTGCTGCATCCGGTTTGGGTGCAATCTTCGCTTTGATAGTTGCAGCCATGCAAGCCTACAAAATGATGACACTGAACGGTAAGTTTGAGATACTTACCATCGCAAGACCTATACTGTTTGCCTTTATTCTGAGCCAATGGACCGGTGTCGTTTCCATTGTCTGTGCTCCGGGTAATCTGATAGAAGACTGGTTCCAACAGAAATTTGAACAGGAAAAGACAAGGGTTGTGGAATTAAGGGAAGAAAGACAAGAAGCTGCCGACAACGTAGCGGAAGCAAGAAGAGAGAAAAGAGCTGCCGTAGCAGAAGCAGAACGGGCTGCAGAAGGTAGCGAGGATAAGAGTTTTATGTCGCAAATAGGTGATTATATAAGCGATGGGTTTGAAGCTATTACAGATAACATCACTGGATGGTTGGCGGCAAAAGAAGCATATTTCGCCAATCTCATTGAAAGTGCAATCGTTTGGATAGGAGAACTATTCTGGCAGTGTCATGTGTATTTCATCTTTCTCTTGAAAGCCATCTATACAACTGTGCTTGTAATGTTCGGGCCTATTTATATCGTATGTTCCATCCTCCCCGCATGGAAAGATACATGGACACAATGGGTTGGAAAAATGGTATCGGTATCGCTCTACGGAGCAATGGCGTATCTCGTCATGATACTCTCCATGCAGTTGATGAAATACGGAATCCAGGTTGATACGGCTACCCTTACAGCAATAAGCGAAGGAGAATCCGGCATATGGAATTATTGGAGTTCCGGATTAGGAACAACCATACAGACCATTATCGGTATGGTGGTCGGTGCATGGGCTTTAAGAACCGTTCCGGAGATTGCAAGTTGGGCAATACCATCAACAGCGATACAATCAGCCAATCACTTCATACAAGGTACTTCAAGCAAAGCTACCGGTACAGTTAGTAAGGGAACATTATAAACTTAAAGATATCAATTATGCCATTCATTGAAGACTTAGACAAAATGAAGAGATGGAACACATACGTTACCATCGGAACAATCGTAGGGGCATTCATATTCTGTGTGCTCGTGGTGCTGAAGGCCTTCTCCTTCGCACAGGCGGAGAGAAAAAGAATCTATGTATTGGACGAGGATACACCCATTCTTGCCAAACAAGTGGATGAGGAACTGACAATAGAGGTGGAAGCGAAAGCACATATCAACCTCTTCCATCAACTTTTCTTCACCCTTGCACCGGACGACAAGTATATCAACCACAACATAGAAAAATCCATGTATCTGATTGATGAATCCGGATTGGCACAGAAGAATACCTTACAGGAAAAAGGATTCTACTCAAACATCATTTCCGCATCAGCGACATTCGCCATCATGACGGATTCCATCAAGTTCAACAAGGATGATATGTCGTTCATTTATTATGGGAAACAACGCATCGAGAGGAGAACATCCATCCTCTACCGAGAACTGGTTACAACCGGGAAAATCAGCAAGTCAACAAGAACGGAAAATAATCCGCACGGGTTGATGATAATCAATTACCGGACCTTGCAGAACAAGGATCTGGAGTATAAAACGAAAAACGCATTCTAATTATGGGATTATTCAATTTCAAGAAGAAGCTTACTCCAGAAGAACTGGAGGAAAAGCAGAGGAAAGAACAGGAATGGGCGAAGAAATGCTGTGAGGCAGGGGAACGATTCGGGGAAAAAATCCGCATCGATGACAGGATTAGAAATCTCAACCGGTTCGCAAACAACTATCCGAAGACATTCTTCACCCTGCTGTTCGGTATCATCATTGGTTGCTTGGCCTTGAATATCATATTTTCAGGCATTGGAAGCATCTTCAGCGATACGGCCGAAGACATCAAGACCGTGGCCATGCCGAAAGATACAAGCAAGGACGCATTGAACCAGGAAATGAAAGCACTGTATGAGGAATTCATGAGCCTTGACAAGCAGCTGGAGAGAAAATTCAGTAAGGATAGCCTGACAAGACAGGATTCCATTGAAATCATGGAAATTTGCGGAAAGATGGAAAGACTGGAGCAGATTATGATAGAAAGAAATCCCGTCAGACAGGAAGAAGAAATCTCCCTCTATGAAGAGATGGAAATACTCGGAACAAAGGTGGAGGAACTGAAGAGAAAACAGGAACTCACAAGAAAGGATTCTCTCGAACTGAATTCCTACATAAGCAGGATGAAACTGATTATGGAACTCATTGATACGAAAGAAATGGAAAGAAAGGAGGAAAACAAATGAAGAAAATAAATTTCAGAAAGATGAAATATATCATTCCGGCGGCAAGCATACTGCCGGTATTGTTCATCGCATATCAAGTTTTCGCCATGATGGATTTTACGGCAAAGGAAGACACTACCGTCATTACGGAAGATGTGAACACCTCTTTGCCGGAAGTGCAGTTGGACAAGGTGAAGATAAAGTCCAAATACCAGTCAATGCTCGATGACTACGGAAAAGTGACGGACTATACCGGAGTGGAAAGCGTGGAAATGGAACTGGAAAAGAAAACGGAACTGGAAAGTTCCTATGATGAAAGGGAAATGGCTCTGATAGATTCATTGAACCAGATCCGGAAGATTGAAGAAGAACGGATGAAGGAAATGATTCGGGAGAACGAGAGACTGAGACAACGGGAAAAGAGAGTGAACGTGGCTACACCGGAAATCAGCAACAACAGGGAAATGGATGCATTGACCAAACAGATGCAGCTTATACAGCGGATGGCCAACGGGGAAAAAATCCTGACGGAAGAGGAAAAACAGGCTGAAATACGCAAGGCTGAACTGGCTGAATTAAGGAAACAGATAGCGGACAGCATAGCGGCGGCCAATGCTCCGGCAGAAGTTACCAAAGTGGATAGGGCGAACGAACGATTCTTCAATACGGTAGAAGAGGGAAACAACAGACCGCAGCTTATAAGGGCGAGAGTGGATGAGATGGTGAAAGTCAAGGACGGAAGCAGATTGAGGATACGTCTTTCCGATGATGTGGAAATAGACGGCACGATTGTTCCGAAAGGAACTTATGTATATGCCAATGTAACCGGATTCTCCGCACAGCGAGTTAAGGCTCAGGTCAAGTCCATGATGGTGGGCGGAGAGATAACCAAAGTGGAACTGAATGTATATGACCTCGACTGTCAGGAAGGGTTCTTTGTTCCAAGCAGTTCTTTCAGGGATTTGGCGAAGGATGTAGGAGCCGGGGCCATGAACATGAACCTGAACATGAACTCTACTGGTGACCAGAGCCTGGAAAGCGTAGCCATGCAGTCGCTCCAACAGGCTTTCCAAGCCACGACTTCGGCCATATCAAAGAATATCCGTAAAAACAAGGCGAAGATAAAATACAATACGGAAGTATATCTTATCAGTAAACAATAAATATCATATAAAGATGAAAGGAACATTAGTTAAAGCGTTCCTGTGCATGATTGCATTGGCAGGAACAGTTACAGTGAAGGCACAGAACATCTACCCGAAAGGGGATATGTATGTACATGAAGAAATAACCACATTTATCGTTGCCGGGGAAAACATAAAAATGATGGACATTTCAGCAAAGGAAACGGATGTGGTAGGTAATCAACCGGGGGATAACATCGTCCGTATGAAAGCCGTGAAACAGCATGAAGACGGAAAGAAACTCGGCGTAGTGACCATCATAGGTGAAAGGAGCATCGTACAGTACAATATCATTTATACATCAAACAAGAATATGGCCACAACGGAATACCGTATCAGACAGGAGGAAACGAAAAGCTATATCAACCCGGCCGTGGACATGGACATGAAGAGCATGTTCCAATACTGTTGGATGATTTGGGATTCCAAACAGAAGTATTATGACGTGTCGAATACGGAAAACAAACTTTCCATCCGTCTGAACAATCTCTATACCGTCGGAAATTACTTCTTCTTTGACGTGTCCGTGGACAACAGAAGTAAAATACAGTTTGACATAGAGGAAATACGGATCAAGCTTTGTGACAAGAAACAGACCAAGGCGACAAGCTCCCAGGAAATAGAACTGAAACCGGTTCTTGAGATGAAGAACATCAAGAAATTCAAGAAAGGATACAGAAACATTTTCGTAATGGAAAAGCTTACCTTCCCCGATGAAAAGGTGCTGACCTTCACCATGAGTGAAAAGCCCATCTCAGGAAGAACGATAACACTGAAAGTGGATTACAGCGACGTACTGAACGCCGACGGATTTGACAAATCTTTAAAATGGAGGTACTGATATGGGAAAGAAAGGAATGATTGTCATCCTTTCCCTGTTGTTCGGACTGATACAGGTACAGGCAGGAGAAAAGGACAGATACCTTGGAATACATACAGGGGTGATGTATCCGAGAATTTTCAACATAACCGCTTCCTATGAACTGGAAACGGCATATCACAATGCATGGGAGGCATATGTTGACTATGCCACACAATGGGACGAATGTCCGGATTGTGAAAAAGTATGTATGGATTCCTTTTGGAAGGAGAGATATTCATATGCTTTCGGGTTAGCATACAAACCGGCTTTCAAGAGAGGAAAGAACAGCGTAGGAAGATTCCGCATGGGTGTTGACCTGGGTTCATGCAACAGGGACTTCGCCTTGGGCGTGGAACTTGGGTTTGAATATGTGATGACGCTGAAGAACAGGGTGCAGCTTGTACTCCAGCAGAAAAATGAAGTTACTTTTTGGGGAAAGCCGACATTCAAGAACGGGCTTCTTGTAGGCATACGCTTTCCCTTGTAAATTTAATAAATATAGAATATGGAATTGAGGAAAGTATTTACAGCAATATTAGCGGCATGTATGGCACTCGCCATCAGCAGTTGTGAGGAACATGTACCGGAAATTGACTACTCCCTGAAAACGGGAAACATATTATGTGCGGACGGTAGGATAGTACCGCAGGATGCCTATGACGGAAACAGCATGAACGGAATCGGGATTATAGTGATGACCGGTGGGGAAAATGATGCATACAAGGCAATAGCCGTAGGAAAAGAAGACATTGGTAGTCATTGCTATTGCGATTCATTGATGAATGTTGCGGGTGTAGGGTCCGATATAACGAAAATGGACGGGAAGGAGAACACGGCTGCTCTGATGAACCTCTATATGGAAGAAATGATTGGTGTTCCGGCAGCAGAAGCTGCTTCATCATATAGAACGGCTGGAGTGACAGGATGGCACCTCCCATCATGTGGAGAACTTCTGCAAGTTTCAAAGGGCGGACTTGTCATAAAGAAAGGACTGGAACTTATCGGCGGCCAACCGATGGAAGAAGAATGGTACATATCATCCACACAGGACGGGGCAAGCGAGAACACCAAGATTCTCTATATGTACTGTGTTTCCATGCAGGAAGGAAGGGTAAGATATGCCATGAAAAATGAATCCTATCCGGTGAGACCGTTCATCACCATCAAGTGAAAAAGAAATGGAAGAGAGTAAGGAAATCCAGCAGATATACAAGATATTCAGGACTACTGTCTATATCATGTTGATTTTGGAATTTCTTGTGTATGTACCGTTCCCGTTCATTGAACCGGGAACACTCTTCCATACCATTGTCGGAAAGATTGCCAGATTCGGTATATACGACAATCTCATATATAGCAGACTGGCCATCATCCTTATGGTGTGTGTCACTTGTATTGGAACTAAGGCAAAAAAGGATCTGGAATTTGACCCACAGCGGCATGTGGCCGTACCGTTCATATCCGGGCTTATCATTACCATCCTGTCCGTATGGATGTACAGGATGGTTATTGATTACCCCCTCTTCGGAATTGGGACAAATTACACACTTTACATGATTCTTTCCCTTGTCGGAACGATTGCGGTACATGTGGCACTGGACAATATTTCCAAGGCAATTAAACACGGACTGATGAAGGACAGAATGAATTGGGATGGGGAAGCGTTCGAACAGGAACGGAAGAAGGTGGAAACACCGGAGTCAATCAACATTCCTACCCTGTTTTACTACAATAAAAAGATGAACAACGGTTGGATAAACATTGAGCAGCCGTTCAGAGGTATATGGGTAGTAGGTGTTCCCGGTTCCGGTAAGACATTCTCCATCATTGAACCCCTCATTCGTCAGGAAGCGGCCAAAGGATGGTCAATGTGCGTCTATGACTATAAGTTCCCGACACTTGCGAGGAAACTTTTCTATCATTTCGAAAAAAACAAAAAATTGAAAAGAATACCTGAACACGCAACATTCAATGTCATCAATTTCGTCGATGTGGAATTTTCCAAAAGAGTGAATCCCATCCAACATAAATATATCGATTCTGTCGGAAAGGCTTCGGAAACTGCAGTAACTCTCATTCAGGCACTTATGAAAGGAGGAAAACCCGGAGGTGGAGGAGCGGATGACTTCTTCAAAAAAGCAGCGGAAAACTTTCTTGCGGCATCCATCTATTTTTGGGTGCATTATGACATGCAGCCATATGACAAGGATTGGAATATCCTGACAGAAAAGAAACGGGTTGTGGATGGAAAGGAAGAGATATATTATACGGATGAAAATGATGTGGAAAAGGAACTCTACCGGTGGAACGGAAGATACGGTGATCTCCCCCATGTACTTACTTTTCTGCTTCAACAGTATGAGACCATCTTTACTGTCCTTGACACGGATGAGAATGTAGCACCGTTGATGGCACCTTATATCACAGCCTTCAAAAACAAGGCCATGGACCAGCTTGAAGGTATGGCGGGTACATTGCGTGTATATCTTGGGCGTCTCATTACCAAGGAAGCGTACTGGATCCTTTCAGGTGACGAGTTTGACCTGAAAATTTCCGACCCGAAACAACCTTCATATCTGCTGATAGCCAATGACCCGGCAATGGAAGAAATCATAACCGCCTTGAATGCAGTCATTCTAAACCGTCTTGTCTCGGAAGTGAATACAGGTGAGGGAAAGAACAATCCCTGTTCGATAATAGTGGACGAACTTCCGACACTCTATTTCAACAGAATTGACCGTTTACAAGGTACGGCACGTTCTAATAAAGTATCGGTGGCATTGGGATTCCAGAGTAAGGAACAGCTGGAAAAGGACTATGGAAAGGAACAGTCCAATTCATTGCTGAATATATTCGGTAATGTAGTTATTGCAGCCACCAGCGGAAAGGAAACCGTAGAATGGCTTTCGAATGACGTGTTCGGGAAAATCAAACAAATTAAAAAGGGCGTTTCGGTCACTCGTGACCAGACAACCATATCCATGAATGAGGAAATGATGCCACTTGTTCCACCGGACAAGATAGCCAACATGCAGGCAGGTTGGTTATGTGGAATGACCGCAAGAAGTTTCAGAAAACTGAAATTGGGAAGGAGAAATAAGGTGGACGTGGAAAGTGAAGATGAATTCAGGCATTCCAAATTCTTTGCCAAGACGAACTTTGACATGGAGGCCATCAAGAACGAGGAGAAAATGTACAAGGAACTTCCGAAATTCTATGTGTTCGGGAATGAGAAGAAAAAGAATGAACTTCTTACGGCCAATTATCGCAGGATAGTTCAGGAAGTACAGGATGTATGTGACAAGATTCTTCATCAGGACGACACGGAAGAAGAATGAAATGAAGCCGCTCAATTATGGGCGGCTTTATTGATATCTGCTTAACAACTCGCCAACTCAGCGATAATTCTTGTAAAGTCCGAAATGTCTTCGTCGACACTTGCCTTTTCCAAGGCAGCCATATATTCCTTTCTCCTTTCAACAGGTACAATAGTCCAGTTATAACCTCCTGAAGCAAGCATCGCATTCAGAAGAAATCTTCCCATGCGTCCGTTACCGTCCATATAAGGATGGATATAGACAAAGAAAAAATGTCCCAATACTGCCCGTACCCTTGAATCCTCTTCATTTTTCAGAAGGTCAAAAAGCGT
>JAZNLK010000013.1:0-3673 GCA_045579055.1 Clostridia bacterium | reverse complement strand
CTCGGCAATCCATCGGGTCTTATTCGTCTGCCGTTGACAGTTACCCTTTTGGCGGTGCTTCTTATCCTTTGGGGCTGTTCCCTGCTGTAATTGATGCGTTCAATACATTTTTTCAAGAGCCTGTTTTTTTCTGCTGCTGGTTTGTTAGGATCATGCAAGGCATCCAAGGCTTCTTGGAATGTTCTAACCTTTTCTTCATAGTCAACAGGTTCGGGCATAGATTCGTAGGCTTTGCAAAGAGCCTGTTGCACTTCTTCTTTTTCCTTCAGCAGCTTTTCATTTAGTTGCTTGAAGATTTCGTGCGGCATCCGTTTTGACGGATCAGGATCAGACTGCGCTTCCCACTGGGCAAGCTCTTTGGCTTGAAGGTCTTTCATCTTCTTTTCAAGGCTTTTAATCAACTTTGCGTGGAGCTTCGCAGAATCACCAGCATTGTTTTCAATCCTGATTTCAAAGTCTTCAATGCACTGCTTCAGAACATCGGAAAGACGGTCAACCATTTCTTCGTACAAGCATGATCCTGTATGGCAATGCGCTTGGTCAATACAGAGAAGGCGTGGCGGGTTTTTTTCGCTGCCATCCTTATTCTTATAGGTACGCAAGGTCATTGCCCTTCCACATTGACAATACACAAGGCTTGCAAGCGGGTTTCTGATTTTTGTTTTCGCCTTCGCTCTGTGATTTCTGCGCTGCTTTTCCCTTGCGCCTTCAAAGAGTTCTTCACTGATGATAGCAGGGTGCTTGCCTTCATATATTAGATATTCACCAATTTTAGCTTTCGGTCTTGTCTTTTTGATTTCGCTGTCTTCTACGATTGTTTCTGTCTTTCTCCAGTTCCATTTGACTTTTCCGAGGTAATGGACATTTTCGAGTAAGTCTTTCAAATAAAACGGTGACCATCTTTTCCCCCTTGGAGGTTTAATTCCTAAAGCATCCAAACGGTTTGCAATGGTTGTCCTGCCTAAGTCTTGATTTACATACATATCAAAAACCATTCTAACGACATTGGCTTCATCTTCATTGATCTTTAATGTAGGGCATTTCCGTTTACCATCCATTACAATATCACGGTCATATCCGTATGGAGGTTGAGAGCCAACATAATTACCTTGGCTGACAGATAAGAGCCTTCCACGGCTCAAAATCTTTTTGGTGTATTCAAGAAAATCGTTACCACGCTTCAGTTCTCTTTCAAAGGCATCCCAATCGTCTTCGTCCCGAAGATCATAAATTCTGTGTGGAGTGATAACCAAAGTGTTGGTATGCTTCAGCAGCTTCATCAATCGCCCGATGTCTTCAAGATCACCACGGGTCAAACGCTGCGGCTCAACTACCTTTACAGCTTTGTATTTTGGGGATTCTATCAATCTCAAAACCTTTTGAATTTCGGGTCTATTCTTTAGTGTTTCCCCTGAAACAACTTCCCTGAATTTGTTTTCTTCGGGGACTTTGCCGCCTAAATTCTTTTCTGCCCATTCATCAAGAATAGTTTCGTGCTTTGCAAGAACTTCTTCGACTGTCAGCAGCGGATCATCTGACTGTGATTTCCGCAGATAGTCAATAACTTCTTGCGGCGTGAAGTCTAATTCAATTTGTCTGTACATTTACGCCATCCCTTTCCTTTTTTGTCTTGCGAGTTTCGACAGGAAGCACCACCCCCTTTGAGGTATTATGCAAGCGGAATCATTTACCATTGATAAGCAAAAGTGTAATAATTTATACTATTTTCAGAACATTACTTCAGAACAGATGTTCTTGCCCCGTGTGAAAGGAGTTCTCCGCATGAAAGAAAAGTATATTGAACAGATTATTGATTCGCTTTACCAATGTGAAGATTTACCCCTGCTTGACCTGATCTTGAAGTTACTCGAAAAGAGTAGCTAAAAGCACTTTAACCCCTGCAAGTTTTTTCTGATCCAACTGGTTCAAGGATTCCACAACAGATAAAAATTCCTTGTCGTTTCTTAATCTTACTACGATGTCAACAATGGCATCGTTTTCTTTTTGGACTTTTTCCCATCCCATTAAATATTCAGGAGCGACAGAAAGAGCCGTTGCAATCGGTTCAAGAATATCAAGCGGCAAGTTTTCAATATCGCCGTTTTCATATCTATATACAGTTGCTTTTGCTTTTCCTAATTTCTGAGCGAGTTCCTCAACGCCCATTCCCAGCTCCTTCCGTCTGTTTTTGATTCTTTCTCCTATTCTCATAATGTTCCCCCCTAATGTTTTTATTGGATTCTATTGATATTTTTTATTAAATTCTACCATGAAAATCGCATAATTGCAACAGAATCCTTGTATTTTAAGGAAACAATTTGAGTAATGTGCGAAAAACATGTTGCCAATATAATATTTTGCTGGTATTATAATATCAGGTCGCATACAATGCGAAAATTAAGAAAGGTTGTGAAACGATGAATGTAAATAAACTTAGAGGGAAAATGGTCGAAAATGAGATGAATGTAGAGCAGATGGCAAAGCTGATGTGCGTTGATCGTGCTTCGCTCTACCGAAAATTGAACAACAGCGAGAAGTTCACCATCGGTGATGCACAGAAGATCAAGGACATCTTGAACCTGTCTGACACTGAAGCCTACGAAATTTTTTTAGCATAATATTCGCATGATGTGCGAAAAACATAAGGACAAACCCTTGCGACATATCTTGAAACAACAAACAAGGGGGCGTGAGTGAAATGGAATATAAAGAAGTCAGAACCTTTGAATACCCGAACATGACAATAAAGGTTTCTATTCCTGATCTTACCGAAGAAGAACGACATAGAAGAATGCAAGACATACATAATGCAGCAGCGGAGCTGCTCAAAGCAAAAAAGGAGTAAAGGCATGAAAAAGGTTTTTCGAGTTTTGGCAATGCTGGCTTTCTTCATGGTGCTTGGCACTGTGGGCGGCATTGAACACAACAGCATCACTCTTGGCGGCGGCGCAATTATGGCTTTCGTCTATTTGGCAGCTATGACCGTGTTCGCCAAGCTGGGCGGTCTGTTCTATTAAGAAAGAAAGGATGGAGCAAATGACAGAGCTTAAAAAGGTTTCTCATATTGTGAAAGCGATCCTGACGGAAGATGCTCAAACCCGAAACAGCGACAGCTATCTTTATTTGAAGGTGCTTGAATATATTGCAGAAAAGAACGACATTGATCTTCATAGCTTGACCGTCCCTGCTTTTCTAACATCAATGAAGGTGCTTCGCTTCCCTTGCTTTGAAACGGTCAGACGGTCAAGGCAGAAAGTTCAGCAGACCTACCCTCACCTGTCTGCCTGTACCGAAGTAGAAGAATATCGGGCGGTGAATGAGGAAATTTTTAGAGAGTTTGCAAGGGGGTTTTTAGGTGGCTGATGTTAAATGGATCAAGATCACCACGGACATTTTCGATGATGAAAAGATTCTGTTGATCGAAAGTCTTCCTGATGCTTATGCAATCATTGTTGTTTGGTTCAAGCTCTTGTGCTTGGCAGGAAAGCAGAATAACAGCGGTGTGTTCTTGATGAATAACAGCATCCCTTATACGGATGAGATGTTCGCAACGATATTCCGCAGACCTGTTAACACGGTACGGATGGCGTTGAGTGCTTTTGAGAGATTCGGGATGATCGATATTATCAACGATACGGTGACTATTCCGAATTGGGGAAAACATCAGAGTTTG
>JAZNLK010000012.1:0-38304 GCA_045579055.1 Clostridia bacterium | reverse complement strand
GATATCGCCCTCATCATCAGTGAGACCAAGGCATCGGCTGCTGCGGTTTATACCACCAATCTGGTAAAGGGCGCACCTCTTACTGTTACCAAAAATAACATTTCCGACGGATGGGCACAGGCTGTGATCTGCAACTCCGGCAACGCCAATACATGCAACGCAGACGGTATCGAGATCGCCGAAAAGATGTGCGCACTTGTTGAAAAGCACACCGGCATCGCAGCCAATGATGTGATCGTGGCATCCACCGGCGTAATCGGTCAGCCCCTTGATATCAACCCCATTGCAGAGGGTATGGACGAGCTGACAAAGACCCTGAATTGCGACGGAAGCAACGATGCTGCTGAAGCAATCATGACCACCGACCTTGCAAAAAAAGAAATTGCATACGAATTTGAGATTGGCGGCAAGGTTTGTCACATTGGCGGTATCGCCAAGGGTTCAGGTATGATTCACCCAAATATGGCAACAATGCTTGTGTTCATCACAACAGATGCGGCAATCTCACCTGCAATGCTCCAGAAGGCTCTCAGTGCAGACATTCTTGATTCGTTCAATATGATTTCTGTTGACGGTGATACTTCAACCAACGATATGGTTTCAGTTCTCGCCAACGGTATGGCAGGAAATGCCGAAATTACAGCAGAAGGTGCAGACTATGACGCATTCTGCCAAGCACTTTCAGCAGTTACCACCTACCTCTGCCGCAACATCGCAAAGGATGGTGAAGGTGCAACAAAGCTCCTTGAATGTCGTGTCAGCGGCGGCAAGGATACCAAAAATGCAAAGATTATTGCAAAAAGCGTTATCTGTTCATCGCTTTTCAAGGCGGCAATGTTCGGAGCTGATGCAAACTGGGGAAGAATCCTCTGTGCCATCGGATACAGCGGTGCAGACTGCGACGTAAACAAGGTTGCAGTGACTCTTGAATCCAAGGCAGGCAAAATCGAAGTCTGCAAAAACGGAAGCGGAGTTGACTTCAGCGAGGATACAGCAAAAACAGTTCTTTCCGAGGACGAAATCATCATTGACATCACCCTCGGCGACGGTGACGGAAAAGCTACCGCCTGGGGCTGTGATCTGACTTATGATTATGTAAAAATCAACGGAGACTACAGAACCTAAAAGTCTAAAAAGTTTCCCTTGTTTCAGGCTCCCTCGGGGAGGGAGCTGTCAGCAAAGCTGACTGAGGGATTTCCAACCAATTCTACCCAAGGAGAAAAATTATGAACAAATTTCCAATTGCAGACAGAGCCGAAATTCTCATTGAGGCACTTCCATATATACAAAAATATTACAACAAAATAGTTGTAATCAAATACGGCGGCAACGCAATGCTCAACGAGGAGCTGAAGGAAGCAGTTATGGGCGACATCCTTCTCCTTTCCCTCATCGGCATCAAGGTGGTTCTCATCCACGGCGGCGGCCCCGAAATTTCCGAAATGCTTGCAAAAACAGGCACAAAGACCGAATTTATTGACGGACTTCGTGTAACCGACAAGGATTCCATCGATATTGTACAGATGGTTTTGGCAGGTAAAATCAACAAAAGCCTTGTGAATCACATCCAGACCAAGGGCGGCAAAGCAATAGGTCTTTGCGGACTTGACGGACACATGATTCAGGCAGAAAAAATGGACGATGTTCACGGTTTTGTGGGAAATGTTACAAATGTTGACCCCACTCCCATTCTGGACGTTCTGGAAAAGGGCTACATTCCCGTAATCGCAACAGTTGGCTGTGATGCCGAGGGCAATGTATACAACATCAATGCCGACACCGCCGCATCAAAGATTGCAGGTGTCCTCAATGCAGAGAGCCTTATCTCAATGACCGACATCCGTGGACTTCTCCGTGACAAGGATAATGAGGATACCCTTATCCCCGTTGTAAAGGTCAGCGAAGCTCCCGAACTTATCAGCGAAGGCATCATCTCCGGCGGTATGATTCCCAAGATTGAATGCTGTATTGACGCAATCCGTCAGGGTGTCCACAAGGTATTTATCATCGACGGACGTGTTCCCCACGCAATTCTCATTGAAACCCTTACCGACGAAGGTATCGGAACAATGTTCATTCAGGGCGAAGAACTCTAATACTCGCCAACAGAAAGGAGCGTGACCTGATGCAGGATAAAGATTTTTCACGCGACAACAAGAAAACACGCCACAACGCAATAATCCGACTGATTTCCGAAAAGTCTGTGGAAACCCAAGGACAGCTCACCGACCTTTTGATAGCGGAAGGCTTCAAGGTTACTCAGGCAACGGTTTCCCGAGACATCAAAGAGCTTCGTCTCATCAAGATTTCAGACCGTGGCGACAGATACAGATACGCCCTTCCCGGCAAGGAAGCGGACGTTGACATCAAAGCACGTTATGCGGCAGTTCTCACTCACGCCGTAATCACCATACAAAATGCAATGAACCTTGTGGTTGTAAAGACCATACCCGGCTCGGCACAAGGCTGTGCAATGGCAATTGAAACTCTTGATTTTGACAGAGTTGTAGGTGTTATCGCAGGTGACGATACCGTATTCATCGCAATGAACTCAGAACGTGATGCAGAAAAATTTGTAAATAAACTCAGCGAGGTAGTCAGCTGACACAAAATAAAACAAACCTTTCCCAGCCAAGGCTCGCCCTTTGGGAGAGCTGTCACCGGAGGTGACTGAGAGGGTTGGTAAGTTTGAACCGCTTTAGCGGTGGATGAGGTGTACACTTATGAACATAAAAGAAAAAGACCAGAATTACATAATGCCCACTTATGGCAGACTTGATGTGGCACTTGTTTCGGGCAAGGGAAGCACCCTGAAGGATGAAAGCGGCAAGGAATATATTGATTTCGGAAGCGGTATTGCCGTAAACACCTTCGGTGCATGCGACGAAGAATGGGTGAAGGCAGTGACAGCACAGCTGAACACCATTCAGCACACATCAAACTACTATTACACCAAACCCTGCTCTGATTTGGCAGAAATGCTCTGCGAAAGAACGGGCATGAGCAAGGTATTCTTCTCAAATTCCGGTGCCGAAGCGAATGAATGTGCAATCAAGGCGGCACGCAAATACGGAACAGACAAAAACCCCGAAAAGAATATCATCATAACCCTGAAAAACAGCTTCCACGGCAGAACAATCACAACCCTTTCGGCAACAGGTCAGGATGTTTTCCACCATCACTTCACACCCTTCACCGAAGGCTTTGTTTATGCTGAAGCAAACAATATTAACGACCTGAAAGCCCTCGCAAACCCCAATTGCTGTGCAATTATGTTTGAATGTATCCAGGGCGAAGGCGGCGTTCTGCCCCTGACTCAGGAATTTGTTGATGCGGCAGTTGAAATCGCAAAGGAAAATGATATGCTGATTGTTGTTGACGAGGTACAAACCGGCAACGGAAGAACCGGCAAGCTCTATGCACATGAGCATTACGGAATCAAGCCCGATATTTTCTCAACAGCAAAGGGCTTGGCAGGGGGACTTCCCATTGGTGCAACATTATTCAGCGAAAGAGTGAAGGATGTTCTTCCTGCAGGAAGCCACGGTTCAACCTTCGGCGGCAATCCCATTGCGGCGGCAGGTGCGTTGAACGTAATCTCCCGACTTGATGATGCATTCCTCAAAACAGTTGAGGAAAACAGCGCATATCTCTGGTCAAAGTTGAGGGAAATCAAAGGCGTAAAATCAGTATGCGGCAAAGGCTATATGATTGGAATTGAAACCGAAGCAGACGCCAAGGAAATCCTGAAAAAATCCCTTGAAAATGGTCTTCTGGTGCTGACAGCAAAGGATAAAGTCAGACTTCTTCCTCCCCTGAACATCACAAAAGAAGAACTTGACAAGGGCATCGAAATACTCAAATCAGTAATAGGCTCCCTTGTGTAAAGGGAGCTGTCACGAAGTGACTGAGGAATTGTCCATTGCCACCGCCTTCATCAAAATAATCACAAAAACCCACACTTTAAAATAAAGGAGAAATCAAAAATGAAACACTTATTAAAGCTTTCAGATTTAACCCCCGAAGAAATTGTTGGCATACTTGACCTTGCCGACCAGCTTAAATACGAAAAGAAGAACGGCATTCCCCACGAATACCTGAAGGGCAAGTCACTGGGTATGATTTTTGAAAAATCATCAACCAGAACCCGTGTATCCTTCGAGGTTGGTATGCAGGAGCTTGGCGGCTATCCGCTGTTCCTCAGTTCAAACGATTTGCAGATAGGCAGAGGTGAACCCGTTCAGGACACCGCGAGAGTTCTTTCAAGATATCTTGACGGAATTATGATTAGAACCTTCGCCCAAAGCGAGGTTGAGGATTTGGCAAAGTATGGCTCAATCCCCATCATCAATGGTCTCACAGACTATTGCCACCCCTGTCAGGTGCTTGCAGACCTGATGACAATCCGTGAGCACAAGGGAAGCTTCAAAAACCTGAAAATGTGCTTCATTGGCGACGGCAACAATATGGCAAACTCATTGATGGTTGGTGCAATCAAAATGGGAATGAGCTTCGCAATTGCTTGTCCCAAGGGCTATGAACCCGATGCAGATTTGATGAAGTGGGCATCAGAAGCCGGTGACTTCCTCTGCACCGAATCTGTTGAGGAAGCCGCAAAGGATGCAGACATCCTCGTTACGGACGTATGGGCATCAATGGGTCAGGAAGCAGAAATTGCAGAACGCAAAAAGACCTTTGAAGGCTACCAGATAAACGCAAAGCTTATGAGCGTTGCAAAGAATGATGCAATGGTTCTCCATTGCCTGCCTGCTCACCGTGAAGAAGAAATCACTGCTGAAGTTTTCGAAGCACACGCAAATGAAATCTTTGACGAAGCGGAAAACCGTCTCCACGCACAGAAGGCTGTTCTTGTAACACTTATGAAAGACTAAGGATTACAGAACGTTGCATTAATGTACTCCCAAAAACAAACAATTTAAAAAATCAAAAAGAGCAAGCAAATGAACCAACGTCATTAAAGCAAGGCTATTTATATAAAATGTCATTCTGAACAAAGTCGAAGAATCTTATTTGCAGCAATAAGTCTTCACCACGTTCAGAATGACAGATGCTTAACTTTAATGATATTGGCAAATGAACCGCCAGAAAGTTCATTTGCTATGGCTCTTTTTTATTACCCAATTATGTTTAATCACCAAGGGGTCGTGATTGTAACGCTCCGGGAGTTGAACCGGATGAAATTACATCATCAATTCCGCTGAGAAATTCAGCCTGGTTTTTGATAGCCCAATAGCTACCTCTGCCTTCAAGAGTAATTTCGCAGAGCATATATAGGGTGTAATCCTGGTCAGAAAATGTGGTCTCCGCTGTGAAACACCTCAGTTCATCACCGTCAACAACCATTGCAATATACTTACAGTTCAGCAAATCACTCGCTTCTTTAAATGTCACAAGAAGAAGTTTTTTGCCGGAAGGAGTTGTGTCATAGGTTGTGTCAAACAATCCGTCTGCACTTAATCCTTCACTCTTGATAATATTTGAATATACTTCGTAAAATGCTTCCTCCGTAAGTTCTGCCGCATTGTCGGTTGTGTATTGGTCATCAGAGTTAATCTGAAGGTTTATTATATGGGAAACAAGCATCTCTTCCCAAATAAGATCGGTAATTTCCAAAAGTTCACTGTTTTTTTCGTTAATTAAGTCAATTGCATATTCTTCAGCACTTAAAAACTCATAAGGAATCACCTTCTGTTCAAAATGATAGCGAAGAGAGGGCTTATCTGCTAAAAGCTCCTCTTTGTCTGCCGGGCTGAGCTCGGTAAAGCTGAACACAGTTTCATCCTCTTTGACATCTGGAATCTCGTCAGGCTTGTCTATCGCAGTATCGTCAGGCTTTGTCGTGATTATAACCTGCCAAAGCTTGTCATCCCATTGAACATCCGCCCCCATACCTTCAGACACAGCTCTGACAGGAACAAGAGTTCTGGAATCTATTAATCTGGCAGGAACATCAAGCTCAACCACCTGGTCATTTTTCAGCATTTGCTTGCTGTCAATGGTAATTACTATTTTTGTGTCACCTTTGGTAGCAATCGCCGTCCAAGTGTTGCCATCCCAGTTGACTTGTGCCCCGAGAGCCTCGAAAATGACTCTCATAGGAACCAATGTCCGTCCATTTTCAAGAATGGGATCAACATCAAATGTAAGCTGTTCACCATCAAGGTATACGGTTATGGGTTTCTCCTGAGCTGATATGCTCATTGTAAATGAAAATACTATCGAAAAAACAATAAGGAACGCCGTCAGACGTTTTATTAAGTTTTTTGTCATAAGAAATTCTCCCTTTCTATATAAATCTCACCGGAGGCTTTTCACGATGAATAATACTATCTTATAATCAGCACAACAGCCCCTGCGATATGCAAGGGCTGTCTGTTTGATTCATTTAATTTCTGTTACAACCTATTATCTCTTTACGATAATAACAGTCTTAACATTGGTTGCACCTGCCATATGAATGAAGATTTCATCAGGTGTTGATGCTCCGTCATAAACTGTAAGTGCGTCAATTACATCAGCATTTTCTGCAGTTTCATATTCATGAATTTCAAGTGTTTTTCCTGTTGTATCAAATTCATAGAACTTAGCATTCTTGAACCATGATCTCTGCATCTGGATTGAATCAACATCGTCTTCAGCTTCGTCACCATCAAGAATATCTGTTGCTACAACAAGAAGATCATCATCTCTCTGGAATGCAGAACCCCAGATAACCTGATATGCAATATTGCCGGATGAATTATGGTCAACCTTGGGATACTCTCCGCCATCAGGTTCCTGATCGATTGCTGTATCACGGTAACCGTCAGCAACACTAAAGATAACGTGTTCTTCCTTAACTGTGTAATAACCTTCAGCATCGGTACCCAGTCTCACAACATCGCCTTCCTGAAGATCTGCAAAGACGTCCTCACTGTCAGTTGAACCCCAGTAATCTACTGCAGATGAGCCAACATAACCGTACAGTCTGTATCTTGTGCCATTTCCTTCAGGATCTTCTTCTGTGCTAATCTCTGTAATAACCATAACGGGAGATTCAGCATCAACTTCACCTACCCCTGCAGCACCGCCGTATACCAGAACAATCTTTGCAGAATTGGTACCTGATACATCATAGAACTCAACACTGTAACTCTTCTTATTTTTGAAATCGCCTGTGCTCATCTTTCTGTATGCATCTACATCAGATCTATCCAAAGGAATATTGAATATTGTTGCACTGCTGATATTAATATTCTTTGAGCCCTTGAGCTGCTTATTAGTTGAGTTATAAGTAACACTGTCGGATGCATCTATTGTTTCGTAGAAGAACAACTTGTCAGCTTCAGCATCGCCGCCGCTGGTTACAAATGTATCCTCGGTAACTGTAATGATTTCATCAACAACAACCTGACCCTTGCTACTCTTTGTTGAGAACTTAATAAGCTGTGATACTTCATTGTTTTCTGTATCATCAGGATATGCTGAATTACCACTGGGATTAGCAGTTTCTTCAAGAGCAGCAAGAAGCTTATCATAATCACTGAATGTATCCCCGTTTACCTTGGTCTTTTCATAAGCATAGTAAGAAGTCTTGCTTCCTGACTGTGTAATGATTCTGAAAACAAGAATATCATCAAGGCCGTCCGAATCCTGTTTAACGCTCATAAGATAACCGTACTGCTGGTTTGTTGTAACCTCTGTCTTGTCATAACCGATAACGTTGCCGTTGAGGTCAAGATAGAACTTACCGCTGTCACCCATCTGAGGTTCAGTCATTGTAACATCAGCACCTTCAATTGGGTTAACCCAAGGAGCAAATTCTGAATATTCATAACTCTTGCCGTCAATCTTGATACTGCCGTCAGAGTTTACACCCTTAACTGTACCAGAAACCGTCTCGTTGCAAACAACAGCTGTAACAATCTGTTCGCCACCGTTTGAAGGATTGCTTGCCTTCACGCAAACGACGCTACCCTTCTTGATTGTTGAGAATGTAGCATCCTTGCCTTCATCGTTAACAATTTTAACCTTCTTTGAAAGATCGTCAGGATCAAGAACAAGGCTGTTTTCTTCCTTAGACAAGCCCTTTCTCAGGTTGTTGTCAACGATTGTCTTGGTTGAAGATGTAACAGAAGATACAAGGTATGCATCATAAGAATCAACAAAAATAATATCATACTTCTTATCAGCATCTCTGTCAAGGAGTTTCACTGAACCAATCAGAGGAAGAGCTGCCTCACCCATTTCATCACAATAAACTTCATATGTGCTTGATTCAGCATCTGTGCCATAAAGCTGACCGTTGTAAACAACTATGCTGTCTGAAGCAATATTAAGCTTTGTAAGACGGCTTGAACTTTCGCTTTCATAGTAAGCAATAACACTGTCACTGCACTCATCCACTTCGATAACATCTGCTTCAAGCTCAACAGTTACAGACTTTTCAACATTTGCCATAACAAGAGTTCTGGTGTTGTTGCCTCTGTCTTCACTATAGTAGAATGAAATCTGTGCACCAAGCAAGTCAGCATATTCTTCAGGATTATCTACCTTATAAGTAACTGTTTCCATATGACCTCTGTCGTTGGGAGCTGTAATCTGAACCTCATCAGCTCTCAGGTTTGCATCGGGAGCAGAAAGGCTGATTTCAGCATTTGAAGCAATAAAGCCTTCATTCTTCACAAGACCAAGATCAGCTTCAAGAATTGTCTTTTCTGTAATCTCGTTGTTTTCGGCAATTTTAGCTTCAAGACAGTTATAAAGCATAATAGCGATTGTTTCACGAGTTGCAGGAACACCAATCTGACCGCCTGCACCGTCCAGGAACTTAAGCTGAGTTGCAGCAGCAAGATACTTTGCATACCAAGCAGAACCATCTGCAGCCACACTCATATCGCCGTAACCGAGAGCGCAAACAATCATCTTGATTGCTTCTTCATAAGTAACGGTATTGTTAGGCTTGAATGTACCGTCATCATAGCCGTTGATAATTTTCATATCACGAGCTGTTCTGATGTTGCCGATAGCCCAGGAAACACTGGGATCTGTTACATCGGGGAAGGGCGGATTTTCAAGGCTTGTTGAGCCCAGCTTGTCCATTCCACGTGTTCTCAGCAACATAGCTGTAAATTCAGCTCTTGTTACGTTGTTGGTGGGTCTGAATGTATAAGTACCGTCATCTTCTTTGTAACCGTTAATAACCCCAAGCTTGCTGAGTACGGTTACAGCCTCTTCTGTCGTGCTTCCTGCTTTCAGATCACTGAATGCTGCTGCAGCCGATGTCGGCATAACAGCCAGTGAGGTGATAACAAAAACAAGAATCAGCGTCATAGCTAATAATCTTTTCATTTTCTTTTCCTCCTGTTAATGAAAAAATATAATAAAATTTTAATTATTTTTCAAAAGTTATTGTTCTCTGACACCACGCATCATCGAAACCTCTTCGATTGGGATGTCAATTCTGATTTTGGCAATACTTTGAGGTCTGTTTGCAACCTCCAGCTCATTGCCGTCCTCATCCTCCATATATTCAATGGTATGCTTCACAAAATCGCCGTGAGGTCTCAGGAATTCAACTTCCGAGCCTTTAAAGAAACGGTTTTTCTGAACAACCGACAAAAGCTTTGTTTCAGGGTCATAGCCCTCAACAATACCCAAAAGCTCATAATTTCTTATATAGGAACTTGTTTTGTAATTCTGCTCATCTCCTCCGGGCTTTCCGAAGAAAAATCCCGTTGTGTAATCACGGTGGCTGACCTTTTTAAGTTCCTGCAGCCATTTTGGGTCAACCTCAAAACCATCAGGATTGTCAAAATAGCTGTCAATTGCGTCACGGTATGCCTTCACAACCGTTGCAAGATAATATTCCGTCTTGACTCTTCCTTCAATTTTGAAGCTGTCCAGTCCGCTCTTTATGAGCTTGTCAATATGCTCAATCATACACAAATCCTTGGAGTTGTATATAAAAGTTCCTCTCTCATTCTCCACAACCGGCATATATTCACCGGGTCTGGTCTCTTCCATCAGATAATACTTCCATCTGCAAGGATGAGAACAAGCCCCAAGATTACTGTCTCGATTGGTCATATAATTGCTGAGCAAGCATCTTCCTGAGTAGGAAATACACATAGCTCCGTGAACAAAAGCCTCAAGTTCAAGACCCGCCGGGGTCTTTTCACGGATTTCCGCAATCTCATCAAAAGACATCTCACGAGCCAGAATAACTCTCTTTGCCCCCATTTTATACCAGGTTTCAGCACTTTTAAAATTAACATTGTTTGCTTGTGTGCTCACATGTATCTCAAGCTCAGGAGCAATTTCACGAGTAAGCTGAAACATCCCTAAATCCGAGAGAATAACCGCATCAAAGCCCGCCTTGGAATACCTCTTCAGGAACTCCTCATATTCCGAAATATCTGAATTATGCGGGATAATATTCGCCGTCAGATAAACCTTTTTTCCTCTTGCATGAGCAAATTCAACACCTTCTTCAAGTTCTTCAGGTGAAAAATTCTCGGCAGCAACCCTCAAAGAGAATTCCTCGCCACCCACATAAACTGCGTCAGCTCCATATGTTATTGCAATTTTCAATTTTGTAAGACTGCCTGCAGGTGCAAGCAACTCAGGTTTATTCATCATTTTCTGTATCCTCTTGTATGCCTTCGTCCACCGTATCAGTCTCAGCCATAAACCCGGCAACGCTCAAAGGCTCCATATTGTCATACTCTTCAACTGCATCGGCAATTGCCTGAGCAATAGCCTCCTGACCGTCGGCGGATGTCAGAATGTTGCGATCCTTATCGGTGTCCATGAATCCCGTTTCAATAAGGATTGACGGCATTGTTGTATTTTTGCAGACATAAAAATCTGCCGTTTTCACACCCCGGTTATAAAGACCGGTCGCATCAGAAATATTACTCTGAACAATTTTTGCAAGCCTTGCGGCATATCCGCCAAGCCTGAAACAGTATGTTTCAGCCCCCGAGCCGCCGCCCATATTGCAATGAATAGAAACAAACAAATCCGCCAGAACCATATGCGACAAATCAACTCTCGCCTGAAGACTCTCGTTTATTGACGTGTTGGCAAGACTGTCGGACATCAACGGTCTCGTCATATAAACCGTGTATCCCATCCGTTCCAGCTTTTCACGGAGCTTGTCCGCAATCTGCCAGGTAATTATTTCCTCTCTGATGTTCAATTCATCAATTCTTGCACCAATATCTTTTCCTGAATAATTATGTCCTGCATCAATAAGTATAACCTTCACTTCAGAATAATCCTTCTGTGCAAAAATTTCCTCTATACTGAGAAGCTCCTCTTCCGTGAACTCAACACCGGGAATATTGTTGCCCGGGTCTTCCGGTTCACCGTCCTCCTCTGTATCTTCCGAATCACCATAATCAGGCTGTTCTTCCTCCGGCTCAGTTTCCGAAGGTTCTTTGTCCGGTTCTTCCACATCCGGAACTTCAGGCTCCTGATCCTCCATTTCCGGAATAAGTCTTGATTCAATTGTGTTATAAACAAACTGAGCAATATTGGCACGGGTAGCATTTTCATCAGGCTCCTGACTTATTTCATTCATCAAGCCATAAAGCCTTGCAACCTTTATGTAACCCGAATACCATTTTTCTCCTTGAATTCTTAGTGCTTCCGCTTCACGGTTTATGGTACAAACCACAACTTTCCCAACCTGCGCCAAAGTTACTTTATCCGCAGGGGCAAATGTTCCGTCTCCCATACCGTTAATCAAACCACGTTCATAACAGAACGAAATGTATGCACGACCCCAGTAATTCTCGGGCACATCCGAAAAAGGTAAATCCTTCACAACATAAGTTTCTTTGTTGTATCCCAAAGTTCTTGCCACAAGTGCACAAAACTCTGTTCTGGTAATTTCCTTTTCCGGGCAAAAAGTGCCGTCATCATACCCGGCAACAACGCCCATATCCGTGAGCCGCATAATTGCATCATAATTCATATGAGTGATGGGAACATCCGGAAAATCCGCAGCCGAAACACTTATCTGCAAGCCAACAGTCAGAAGGATTGTGAATACCACAATCAACGCAAGTGTTTTTTTCATTCTGATTCCCCATTTAACAAATTTTATGCATATATATTATACATTGAAATTTGTTAATTTTCAATATAAATTTGCAATTATTTTTTTGAAAAATGTAGAAAAAAAGGCATTTTTATTCCGCAACATTAACAAAGATTATTACAGTTATGTTAAAACTTGGTTACAAACCGTTTTTTCACAGATTTTCACGTCCCAAGGAGAAAACCTTCCAAAACTATCAGTATAAAAGAATCAGTTCTTCCGTATCCCTTCCGGCAGAAGGCAAAGCACTCAACGAATCAGAGAATATATCTTTTTGTATTATAGGAATACATTCCTATGATAGAACAAAGCAGCTTCGCCGCTCGCCGCAGGCGGCGGTCGTAGCACGAACGCTTTGTTTGTCCATGTGCGTTTCAGCCATCGGCTGAAAATTTCGCACGGACAATTCAATCTTGTTTTTTTGTGTCATAGGAATATAACAGAATGTTATAATTTCCTATGATACAAAAAAACCGCTCGGCAGAGCGGTTTTTGTAATCATTATCGATTAGTCAGCACTGTAAGGCAGAAGAGCCATATATCTAGCTCTCTTAATTGCAACAGTAAGCTCTCTCTGATGCTTTGCGCAGCATCCGCTGATTCTTCTGGGAAGAATCTTAGCTCTTTCTGTAACATAACGTCTGAGCTTTGCAACGTCCTTATAATCAATAAAATCTACTTTATCAACACAAAAAGCACAAGCTTTTCTCTTGGGTCTTCTTGCTCTGACTTTATCATTTCTTTCCTTTTCAGGCATTGGTCTTTCCTCCTATCTTAACAATTTAAAGGTTAGCCGCATTAAAACGGCAAATCATCATTAGTTTCCAGAGCGACAAAATCGTCCTCTGTGTCAGCAGGCATCTCAGGAATATTTGTTTCAAAGCCGCCGCGAGCAGGAGCCGAATAACCGCCTTCGTCAGCATTTTTCTTTGATTCACCGAAAGAAACCTGATTTGCTACAACTTCTGTAACATAATTTTTCTTTCCATCCTGACCTTCCCATGTACGAGTAGAAATACGGCCGTCAACGATTATCATTCTGCCCTTTGTGAAGTACTTGTCCACAAATTCAGCACTTTTATTCCATGCCACGCAGTTAATAAAATCAGTCTGTCTGTTCTCGCCGTAGCCGTTATCAATAGCAATTGTAAAACTGCAAACGGGAGTACCTGAACCTGTATGTCTCAGCTCAGGGTCACGGGTAAGTCTGCCCATCAAAATCGCTTTGTTAATCATAAGCAATCTCGCTTTCTGTGAGAAATCTCACACAATTATTTCTCATCTTTTTTGATGACAATGTTTCTGAGAACTCCGTCTGTGATACCGAACACACGTTCAAGCTCAGCCGGGAAATCAGCCTTTGCAGAGAAGTTAACCAAAACATAATAGCCTTCAGCCATGTCATTGATAGGATAAGCCAATCTTCTGCGTCCCCATTCGTCAACGCTTTCAATTGTACCGTTAGCCTCAATCAATGATTTGAACTTATCAACCAATGCTGCTGTTTCTTCTTCGCCCTTAGATGCGTCAAGTGCGAACAATGTTTCATACTTGTTAATAACCTCAACCATTTCTTTTCACCTCCTTATGGACTTTTGACTTTCGGGCATACCGAAAGTAAGGATTTTCCTAACCAAATGATTATAATACACTTTCCGTCAATTGTCAAGCATTTTTTTAATTATTGAAAAAATAATATATTTCTTCAGTCATTGGTGTCACTCCATTGTCACGCCATATAAAGACCTTAACCTTCCTTGCACCACCTTTTTCAAAAACTATTTCAGCAGTATTTTCAGCCATTATTTCATATGAAGAAATCCAAAGCATTCTTTCTGACTCATCATAGCCCACTGCAAAAACAGTCGCATTTCTTGGAACATACTGAGTTTCGGCTACAATTACAAACTCATCATCTCCTGACCCCATTTCCAGCATCGTTTCAACCGAGGGGACACATTCCATATAAACTTCTGCATATTCCAAGCCGTCATTGTCATCCTTTATCTCAATTTCATACCACTGCTCTTCCGTTCCTCTGTAATAAACATTGACAAGATTCTCACAACCCGAAAAAGCATATTCATCAATCTTTTCAATACTTTCCGGAATTATGATTTCCGACAGCATATAACAATCCAAAAACATATCGGCATCAATTGTTTTAAGACCATCACCAAGGGAAACCCTTTCCAGATTTTCGCAATAATAGAAGGCACCCGAACCCATATACACGACACTGTCAGGCATAGCCACGTATGAAATTGCAGTGCTTTCAAAAGCGCTTGCCCCAATATGTGTAACTCCCGAAGGAATCACAAGCTCCTCCAATTCACTGCAATTAGCAAAAGCATTCTCCGCGATCACTCTCGTACCGGATTTTATGTCCGCAACCGTCAAATTCCTATCTGCAACAATAATACAGTTGTCAACATACATAATGTCATCCATCCAGTTCGCATCATTTCTGAAAAAAGCTGTTGAACCAAGAATGCCAGCGCCTATATAAACCACACTGTCAGGTAAATTTATCTCAACAAGATTGTCGCAGCCGGAGAACGCATTATCCGAAATACTTGTAACTCCGTCCGGCAGCATAATTCCTGTTACTCCATCACAATAATAAAACACATCACTTGCAATAACTCTTGTTCCCGATTGCACATTAATCGTACCTGTCAAATCTTCATCCGCATCCAAAAGACAGCCATCAAGATAAAGTACGCCGTCAACCCAATTACTTTCATCCTTATATCGTGCCGTGCTCATAAACGAGCTTGTACCGATTTCTCTCAGACTTTCAGGAATGGTAAAATCCGTCAATTTCGTACATCCATAAAAAGCATATATATTTATTTGTTCAACACCTTTAGAAATATCCACCTTCACAAGACTTGTATCTTTATAAAAAGCATAGTCATCTATAACTTTTACGCCTTCAGGAATAACATATTCGGCTTCATCTTTTCCCACAGCATATTTAACAAGAACAGTCATATCCTTACTGAAAAGATTGCCGTCAACATCTGTATAGGTGCTGTTACTTGAAGCAACCGTTATGCTCTTCAGCTTTAAACAGCCCTCGAAAACTTTGGGCAACTCCGAGATAACCATTCCCAAATAAACACTTTCCAGATTATCACAATAAGCAAAAGCCTGTCGTCCAACTATTCTGATATTATCACTCAAAGTGACACTTGAAATTGACGAACATCCATAAAATGCGTCCTGTCCAATTTCCCTCACGGTATATTCGCCCAAAGCATCAGGTATCACAATATCCGTTCCTTCCGCCTGTGCTTCATCAAAATCGGTAATCACTGCATACCGACCCGAAATTTCATATGTATACGGGCCCTCCGTCTCTGCCATAACTGCAATCGAAGAAACTATAATCAAACATACAACAATAATAAAAAACATCCCAAATTTTTTCATATCCAGTACCTCCTCAAATTCATTCTACAACATACATTACGCTATGTCAATAACATTAAACCCATGACAAAAACTTCTTTTCTTGACAAAATTAATTATAGACATTTTCTGTCTATTTGTCAATAGAAACTTTTTGTCTATGATAAACTAACGTCGGTGATAAAAATGGAACTGACTTTTGGCGAAAAAATCAAAAATTTACGTGAAGAATCTGAGCTGAATCAAACTCAGCTTGGACAAAAAGTTCATATGACTCAAAGAAAAATTTCATATATAGAATGTAATAAATGTGAACCAAGCATTGATGATATCAGGACGTTCTGCAAATTTTTCAAGGTATCAGCCGATTATCTTTTGGGTACAAATCAAAAATAATTTCTTTCTTCACAATCATAATCCTGTCCACACTTGAATATATTAAACTAACAATTATTCAAAGGACATGTATCTATGAAAAAAACTCAATTTTATATGCCAATTTTTTTTATTTCAATTTTTTTGTTTCCTATAATATTGGGGCTGTGTATCCCTCGAAGAATAAGTCCCGCCCCTCCAATTAATACCAATTATTCAAATTCCGAGAATTATACCGTCTCTTGCCTTGACACAAAAACAAACACCGTGATGGACATTAACCTTGAAGAATATCTTCCCGGAGTTCTTGCCGCAGAAATGCCGGCAAGCTACGAAGCAGAAGCACTGAAAGCTCAAGCTGTTGCCGCCAGAAGTTATATTCTCAGCAAAATCGGTAAGGAAAACCCCGAGCATCCCAATGCAACAATATGCACCAACCCCTCCCATTGCAAGGGTTGGCTGTCGGAAGCCGATGCAAAATCAAAATGGTCAATCGGTGACCGTGACTCAAACTGGAAAAAACTCCTGTCCGCAGTAGCCTCCACCAAAGGCGAATATATGATTTATGACGATGCTGTTGTGGAAGCCTGTTTTTTTGCTTCCGGCGGTAGCCGAACCGAGAACTCCGAAGACGTGTGGCAGGCAAGTCTGCCGTATCTGCGTTCGGTGGAAAACCCGGAGCCTGCCGACAGCACACTTTCACGTGTCACCTTTTCAAATGCAGATTTTATGCAAAAAATAATCCCTCACCTGAACTCCGCAACCTCTGTCGTCGGTCCCACCTTTTCAGATATCAACCGAACCGACGGCGGGAGCGTCGCAACAATCACCGTCTGCGGAAAAACCTTCAAGGGAACCGAAATTCGAAGTATTTTCGGACTTAAATCCGCAAACTTCACAGTAACCGCAAGCTCCGACAGCATAATTTTTGACGTAATCGGCAATGGTCACGGCGTGGGAATGAGTCAGAAAGGAGCAAACCAAATGGCAAAAGACGGGAAAAAATATACAGAAATTCTTTCGCATTATTATACAAATATACAAATTGTCAAAACGCAAGATTTATGATAAAATGAATATGTAAACACTATACATACCGAAAATCGAAGAAAGGCAGGGTATTACATTATGAAAGCGATTATAACAATAGGAAGACAGCTGGGTTCAAACGGAAAACTCATCGGAAAAGCTCTTGCCGAACAGCTTGGAATTCCTTTTTATGACAAAGAACTGATTGCACGAACAGCAAAAGAAAGCGGACTCAGCGAACATCTGTTTGACGGAATCGAAGAAAAACCCACCCACAGCTTGCTGTATTCACTTGTTATGGGCGTTCAATCCACCAAAGGACTTTATTATCAATACAACGATATGCTCAATGGTGACAATATTTTCAAGCTCCAGGCCGATGTAATCAGAGGCATTGCCGATGAAGGCTCTTGCATCATCGTTGGTCGCTGTGCGGACTATATTCTCCGAGACAACCCACACCTTGTTCGTCTGTTCCTCTGTGCCGACGAAGAACACAGAATAAAAAACCTTATGGAACGTGACAATATGACCGAAAAGGTTGCCTCATCCGCAGTAAGCAAGGCAGACAAGCGCCGTGCAAATTATTACAACTTCTACACAAACAATTCCTGGGGCGATGTGAAAAATTATGACCTTTGTCTCAATACAGGTGACCTGAGCAAGGAAGAATGTGTACAGATTCTTGTCGATTATGTAATGAAACGTGAGTCTTATTTCAAGGATTAACTTCTTTTCAGCTTTTAAATCAGTCTTCGTTTTTGAAATGAGTCTCAAAAACTCCGAATAACCGCCACCTCCTTTTGAATATACATTCAAAAGAGGTGGTTTTTTTGTCTAAACAAAATGTTCTGCGCAGTGCCGCTGCCCTTACTTTTTCAGGAATAATTTCAAAAACAATAGATTTCAGTTTCCGTGCCTTTTACTCCACCCGACTGGGTGCAGAGGGCATGGGGCTTTTCTCATTGGTTTTCTCTTTCCACAGCATAATTCTGACCTTTGCCACAGGCGGTCTCGGGGTTGCTGTTTCAAAAACCGTATCTGAGCAGTATTCACTGGGTTGTGCCGGCAACATAAAAAGGATTATGCGTATTGCTCTGTTTTCCGTTTTTTGCCTCAGCTGCGTCGTTATCCTTGCAACCTGCACATTCTCCGAGAAAATATCAAAATCCTTTCTTAACGAACCCCGAACCCGTCTCAGCCTTCTGTGCCTGGCTCCGAGCATTCTTTTTATGAGTATTTCATACTGCATAAAAGGCTATTTTTACGCATCCCGAAAAGTGCTTATTCCCGCCTCATCGGAATTTTTGGAACAAGCTGTAAAAATAACTTCCATCACCTTTTTTCTGAACAAATTATTGCCCATGGGAATAACCCACGGTTGTGCCGCTGTCTTCCTTGGAATATCAATAGGTGAATTTTCATCGTGCCTCTATCTGCTTTTATTTTACGTAAAAGACCGTCCAAGGCTCCGGGAAACCGCCGAAACAGCCGGCAGTGTGCTGTCATCCCTTGCAAAAATCGCCTTACCCGCAATGACAACATCCCTGTCGGGGGCGATTCTAAGAATGCAGGAAAACGTCCTTATTGTGTCAGGCTTGAGAAAATCAGGTCTCTCCCATTCCTCCGCATTGAGCCAGTACGGGCTTATTCACGGAATGGTTATGCCCTTGATAATTTTCCCCCTGACATTGCTTTCCTCATGCTTCACGCTATTAGTTCCGGAAATATCCCGAGCCGATAATATGAAAAGTCGGGTCCGCCTTTTCACCCTTGTGTCCAGACTATACCGATTTACCGCATTCGGCGGATTTTTGGTGTGCACGCTGTTTATCACCTTTCCGGGCGAACTTTCAGAGCTTGTATATTCTGCGCCCCAAATTTCAAAATCAGTATTTCTTATCGCTCTGTTCTCGCCCATAATGTTTGCAGATTCAGTTTCCTGTGGAATACTCAACGGGCTTGGAAAGCAAACCTCGCTGCTGCTGTTCAGCTTCAGCGACTCCTTCCTCCGAATCGGTATGATACTTCTGCTGACACCCAAAATAGGCATAAATTCAATATATATTATAATTTTTGCCAGCAACATCTTTACCGCAACCTGCACAATGCGAACAGTTCTGAAGTCAACAAAAATCCCCTTTGAGTTTTCAGGTTGGTTTTTCAGACATCTGATAGTAACTGTTCTTACGCACTTCACCGCAACCTCTTTATCGGTATTTTTCAACAGCAGCACAGATATCGTCTCAACAATCCTGCCCATAGTTCTCACCGCAGGCATATATACCCTTTACAGTTCGTGCCTGTGCAAAACCCTGCGCACCGACATAAGCTGGCTTACCGGCAGAATGTTCCTGAACAACTGACCGCCATACCAAAAGTGCTGTTGCCCGAAAATCGAGCAACAGCACACACTTATATAACATCCTTAACCCCTTCAAGGAACTGTTCAACATCTTCAACCGTAAAAACGTTGCCCCAATCAGCACCGTCCTCATACGACTCTCCGCCGGCAATCAAAAGCATATTGTCTGGGGTCAACTCCATATAGAATTTAATTCCCGCTCTTTGTTCTTCACCGTCAATATTCAGGGACATATCAATCAGATAAGTTACCGGAGTATTTCCATTGGCAACTGCCGCTTCTTCTTCAAGATATCCTTCACACTTCCAGCCTTCTTCAGCAGTAACCTTGCAGTTATTCACAGAATAACCGCTTCCGCCTTCATAAGCAACAGGAAATCCCTTTTCCAAAAATTCCCCGAAAGGCATTCCGTCATAACCTTCCCAAACGGCGTCGGTTTCAAGAACGACCCTTTCCGAATCGTTTTCAGCCGGGAAAAAAGCATCTTCCTGAGGGCTTGGATTCGGCTCCGGTTCAACAATATCACCTTTTGAAGCCTCATCTGCCGCACAGCCTGCAAGCACAGTTATTACAAATATCAGCATAAAAATCTTAGAAAAAACTTTTTTCATCTTTCAGATTCCTTTCTTGTTTTTACACTCATTACATTTCAGGTTTAAAAACAGGCATCAACTGAAGCTTAAACAAATTCGCTTTGTGTTTTCTGTCAATGATTTCTTTCTTTTCCTTATCCTCTATTTCGCCTGTACGAATATAAACATCAAGCTCTGCATATGTGAAACCGAGATTTTCCTCGTCAGTCTTTCCGCAAAGTCCGTCAATGGGAGTTTTGTCAACTAAAACATCCGGAAGTCCCAGAACCCGTCCGATTTCCTTGACCTCGGTAACAGTCAGATTCGACATAGGCGAAAAATCCCCTGCCGCATCACCATAGCGTGTGGAGTATCCCACCCAATCCTCCGAAAGATTGCAGGTGTTAACAACCCTGCCATTTACCGACTGACTCACCGCATAAAGGGTTGACATCCTTATTCTTGGAGGCAGATTGATTTTTGTCATATCGGTTATTTCAAGGTCTTTGGGCATACTTGCCATAAGCCCTTCAACCGCCGCCTTGATATTCACCTCATAATGCCTTATCCCAAGATGTTTAACCAAAAGATACGCCATATCAATATCATGCTGTTCGCCACAAGGCATCAGAACACCAATAACCCGTTCTTTTCCCAAAGCCTCAACACACAATGCCGCCGCAACCGAACTGTCCTTGCCGCCTGAAATTCCCACAACGGCATTGCAACCCTTTCCGTTCTCCTCGAAGAAACCTCTTATCCATTCCACACATTGATCTTTGACCTTTTTTGCATCAAACATAAAATCACCTTTCAAAATCTATTTTCACTCCAAGGGGGAGATAGCTGTTAACATCAGGGACAGCTTTTCTCAGCCTAAAATATCTATTTGGCACATCTGCATTGTGGCAAGAGCTGCATCGTGAGTTTCAGGAGTAACCCCTGCACAGCAGGTCTTGTCCACCGAAACCTTCGCATCAGGGAAGGTTGCCTTGATAATCAGAGCATTGGAAACAACGCAGATATCCGTACAAAGTCCCACAAGCTCAACGTCTTCCAGAGACTCTTTTTCCCAATTCTTCCAACCGAAATTGGGTTTATCAATAATTTTGCAGCCTTCAACATACAACCCGTCTGCAATTTCCCAACCCTTTGTTCCCTTAATGCAGTGCGGAACCGGAAGCTTCTTCCCTTCGGGAGTGTCGAGATAGTTCTCCGGATGCGTGTCACGGGTAAAAATAATTTCATCGCCGTTTTTTACATATTTTTCAATTTTAGACTTTACCGCAGGAACAATGGCAACAGCCTCTTTTGTCCCCAAAGCCATATCAATGAAATCATTTTGCATATCAACAACAATCAAAGTCTTTTTCATAAACAACTACCTTTTCGCACGATTCAGCATTTCCTCAAGTGCCGCCTTATCATATTTATATCCCTTGTTACAGAACTGGCAAACGATTTCCGCCTCGCCCTGCTCGTCAATTATATCCTGAATTTCCTTCTTTCCAAGGCTGACAATTGCACGCTGCATACGCTCATCACAGCAATCGCAACGATAGGCAACTTCCTTTTCTTCAAGAATTTCGACTTCAAAATCCTTCATAACCCTGCGTATAAGTGCTTCATTTGAAAGTCCTTCATCCAGCATTGCCGTAACGCTGGAAAGAGATTCCGCCGCCTTTTCAAACTTTTTCAGGTTGAACTCGTCGCAGTCAGGCATAATCTGAACAATAAATCCCCCTGCCTGCTTAACAGAATAGTCACGGTCAACCAGAACACCCAGAGCAACAAGACTGGGAACCTGTTCCGACTGAGCGAAATAAAAAGCAAGGTCATCACCGATTTCACCGGTCTGAATGGGAACCTGACCAATGTACGGCTCCTTCATCTTCATATCCTTAACAACGCTGAGATAACCGTTCCGACCGATTGCACCACCAACATCCAGCTTTCCCAGATGATTGAGCGGAAGCTCAGCAAGAGGATTTTCGATGTATCCCTTGATGCCGCCTTCGGAATTTGCAACCGCCATAACACGTCCGAGAGGTCCGTCGCCGTGCATCTGAAGGGTCAGGGATGTGTTCTCATCCTTGAGCATTGCACCCATAAGCACCGCACCTGTCAACAATCTTCCCAACGCCGCTGTTCCTGTGGGCATTGTGCTGTGATACTTTCTTGCATCTTCAACAATCCCTTTTGAGTTCACCGCATATATTCTGATAAGTCCGTTTTTTGTAACGGCTTTTGTCAACTTGTCTGCCATAATTTCAAAACCTTTCTCAAACCAAACCTTAATTTATGCAAAAATCGGCTCACCAAGTGAGCCGATTTCAGTCTTATTTTGTTTATCCAACAAGGATGGGATTACACGCGTGTAACATTTGCAGCCTGCGGTCCCTTAGCTCCTTCGACAACCTCAAATTCAACTTCTGCGCCCTCTTCCAAGGTCTTGTAACCGTCCATGGCAATAGCCGAAAAATGAACAAATACGTCTGTTCCTTCTTCTGTTTCGATGAAACCGAAGCCCTTCTCAGCATTGAACCATTTCACTTTACCTTTTTGCATAAAACTGTCCTCCAATTCTTGGACACAATATTTTGTCCACTTGATTAGTATAGCACTCTTACCATTTTCTGTCAACACATTTTTTTGGAAACAGCAAAAAAAACTCTCTCGTCATTGTCGTCTGCCGTCGCAAATTCAAAGGGTTTGTAAACTCCTGTCACCTGAAGACCTGCCGCCTCTGCCGCCGTGCAAATCTCGCTGATTGTATACGCCCTTTCTTGCTGGAATTCATCAAATCTTTCGTAACTTCCGTCTTCCGATTCTTCAAAGAAAGTCAGACCGAAATCACATATTTTTGTTTCTTCCGAAAACTCACTTTGCCACACATAGAAAATTCCCTGCTCATCATTGACAAAGGTATTGTTTCCAAGAACATTTTTCAGCTTGTGAACGCTATTTATGTCAAATATAAACACACCACCGGGATTCAGATAATTCTGAATGAGCCTGAAAAGATGTTTCAAATTCTCATAGTCGGTTATGTAGTTCACGCCGTCCAAAGCACACACAATTGCGTCAACAGTTCCAAAAAGCTCCATTTCGCACATATCCTGACACAAAAACAAAATGTCTTTTCCACATTCATAAGCTTTGTCCCTTGCAATATTAAGCATCTCAACCGACATATCAAGACCAATCATATCATAGCCACGCTCAGCCATGGGAATTGTTATGTTTCCCGTACCGCAAGCAAGGTCAAGAACAAGTTCGGGCTTCAGCCCAAGCTTCTTGAAAATAGCCTCATAAAAATCCACGAATTTGTCGTAATCCGCATCCTGAAGCCTGTCATAAACTTCTGCAAAATCGTTATACATAAGGTTTCACCGCCTAAATTTTCTCCAGTTGAACATAAGCCGCCATAAGATTCTTTTCGCCCACGGTGTCGAACTTAACACGCAGGAACATATCAGCCCCCAAAGCCTTTGCCTCAAGAACCGTACCCTCGCCAAACTTGCGGTGAAGAACTCTTTCACCGGGCTTAAAATCAAGAGCAGGTTTGCTCCCTGCATTTGTTGCAGGGGTGGGCTTTGGAGCAGTGCTTGCAAACATAGACTTGTCCATCTGCGGTTTCTGAACATAAGTAAAGCCAAAATCCGCCGCCGTCTGTTTCTTTGCGGATTCCTGATTCACCAAATTCTTGGGGATTTCCTTCAAAAATCTTGACATCATATTATATTTCGTTGTTCCGAAAAGTGTTCTTGTGTCGGTATGAGTCAGATAAAGTCTCACCTTTGCACGGGTAATTCCCACGTAACAAAGTCTGCGTTCTTCCTCCATTTCGTCCTCCATGCCAAGAGACCGAACACCGGGAAATATTCCCTCTTCCATACCAATAAGGAACACATTCTTGAACTCCAGCCCCTTTGCACTGTGAAGTGTCATAAGAGTAACCGCTTCCTGAGCCTCGTCGTAGTTATCAATATCCGCCACAAGAGAAATATTTTCAAGCAAGTCTTCCAATGTGGTTTGGGGATTTTCCTTCACCGATTCCTGAACCATTGACAAAAATTCCTTCAAGTTTTCGATTCTTGTACGGCTTTCAACCGAATCATCCTTTTCAAGAGCCGAAATCATACCCGACTTTTCAAGAACGCACTTCACAAAGCCTTCAAGGGTTTCTTCCTTCACCCTATCCTTTGCAAGATCGTCCATAATCCCCACAAAAACACCTATCTTTGCGGCACTTCGTGAAAGTTCGGGATATTCCGTTGCCCTTCTGCAGATTTCAACAGCACCAACACCCTCTGCCTCCGCAATATCAAGTATCTTGTCAACAGTTGTGTCACCGATTCCTCTTTTGGGTTCGTTAACAATTCTGCGAAAAGCCACATTATCAGTTGGATTCTGCACCAATCTGAGATAGGATGTCAAATCCTTGATTTCCTTACGGTCATAGAACCTGAGACCGCCCACAACCTTGTAGGGAATCGCCATGCGAAGAAGGGTATCTTCCACCACACGGGACTCCGCATTCATACGATACAGCACAACAAAATCGTTGTAGCTTTCCCCTTGTGCGTTGAATTCTTCAACCTTTTCGGCAACAAAACGTGCCTCGTCGTGTTCATTGGATGCATTATATACTGTGATTTTGTCACCTTCACCGTTCTGAGTCCACAGCTTCTTTTGCTTTCTGCCACGGTTATTTCCGATAACCTCATTTGCCGCATTGAGGATATTCTGAGTTGAACGGTAATTTTCTTCAAGCTTAATAACCCTTGCATTTTCAAATTCTTCCTCAAAGCCAAGGATATTTGAAATATCCGCACCACGGAACTTATAAATACTCTGGTCATCATCACCCACAACGCACAAATTGCGGTGTTTTGCCGCCAGAAGGCTCACCAAGCGATACTGTGCGTGGTTGGTATCCTGATACTCATCAATGAGGATATATTTGAACTTGTTCTGATAAAACTCCAGAACATCGGGGTTTTCCTCAAAAAGCTTGACGGTACACATAATCAAGTCATCAAAGTCAAGAGCATTATATTTCTTCAGTTTTTTCTGATAAACCGCATAAACCCTTGCAACCACAGACTTAAAGAAGTCTGCTTTGAAAAGCTGTGCATAATCCTCCGGGGTAATAAGCTCATTCTTTGCCTGACTGATTGCCCCACCGATAGCCTTGGGTGTAAATTCCTTTGAATCAATATTAAGCTCCTTCAGGCATTCCTTAATCAATGTCTGCTGGTCGGCTGTGTCAAAAATAACAAAGCTTTTGTCATATCCGAGCCTGTCAATATCCCGTCGCAGGAACTTCACACAGGATGAATGGAAGGTGGATGCCCAAACATCGTCACCCATTCCACCAAGCTTTGCATTGAGACGTGATTTCAGCTCTGCCGCCGCCTTGTTTGTAAATGTAATGGCAAGCACATTGTAGGGTCTCACAGGCTCAACCGCCATAAAGTCCCACAAATGGGGAGGAATTTCCTCAATTTCGCCATTTGCAAACCATTCCAGAATTTCAATTTCTTCTCCCGAAAGACCCGCAGGCACAGAGGTATCCTCATAAGCTCTGCCAAAGGTCAGAAGATGTGCAATTTTATGTATAATAACGGTTGTTTTGCCCGAACCTGCCCCGGCAATAACCAAAAGAGGTCCTTCAGTGTTCACAACAGCCTCAAGCTGTTTGTTGTTCAGGTTTTTGTAACCGTTTTCAATTATCTTTTTTCGTATTTCAATAAAATTCATAATTTTCTCCTATTACGGAAGGGATAAATCCCTTCCCTACACATATATAGGCTCCCTTGTGCAAAGGGAGCTGTCACGAAGTGACTGAGGGATTGTATTTCGATTAAATAATAATTCCTCCACCGATAACTTTTTCTCCGCCAATTTCATAGAACACAACCGCCTGACCGGGAGTAATTGCCCTTTGGGGCGCATCAAATGTCACCCTTACACGTCCCCCCTCCATGGGTTCAACTGTTGCTTCTGCCTCCTTTGCACTGTAACGCACCTTTGCAGCAACACGAATTGGCTCTGTCAGCTCATCAAATGTAATAAAATTCAATTTATCCGCAATCAAAGTATCCGAAAACTCCGTTCCCTTTTCCCCAAGAACAACTTCGTTCTTCTCCGCATCAATTCGCAAAACAAACATTGGCTTGCCGAAAGTGACGCCAAGACCTTTCCGCTGACCAACAGTATAGTGTACAATTCCCCGATGTTGTCCAAGAACATTGCCCCGACTATCCACAAAGTTTCCGGGAATATCCTCATTCCCTGTGCGCCTTTCAATAAATCCTGCATAATCCTTGTCGGGAACAAAGCATATTTCCATACTATCGGGTTTTTTTGCAGTAATCAACCCCCGTTCTTCCGCAATGGCACGAGTTGCGTCCTTATTTTCAAGTTTCCCCAAAGGCATCAGGGTTTTTGAAAGCTGTTCCTGATTTAAAGAATACAAAGCATAGGTCTGGTCTTTTGTGCAGGAAAGGGCTCGCTTCAGCAGATATCTTCCCGACTTCTCGTCAAACTCCACCTTTGCATAATGCCCCGTTGCAACATAATCCGCTCCAAGAAGCTCAGCCTTTTTCAGCATTGCGTCAAACTTCAGGAACTTGTTGCAGGCAATGCAGGGGTTGGGAGTTCTTCCGTTTTTGTATTCATCAACAAAGTAATCAATGACATTTTCCTCAAATTCACGACGAAAATCCAAAACGTGGTGCTCAATACCCAGCTTATAACAAACATATTTTGCATCCTCAACAGCAGATGCACTGCAGCAAGCACCATCAAAATGCTCGCCGTCAATTTCTTCGCCGTCCCAAAGCCTCATGGTAAGCCCGACTACTTCATATCCTTCGTCAATGAGAAGTGCCGCCGCCACGCTGGAATCCACGCCGCCCGACATTCCGATAACTACTTTTTTCTTTTCCATAAATTTTTGAAAAAGGCTGACTTTCGCCAGCCTTTTATCCTTTCAGATTTTATTCTTCCTCTGCCTCGTGGTCGTGTGCGTGACAGCAGGAGCAGTCGCCGTTGCAACCAACTATATGAGTGGGGTCAATGCCCTTGCGAACATAGTAGTCAGCAATTGCTGAATGAATTGCCTCCTGAGCAAGGTTGGAGCAGTGCATCTTCACGGGAGGAAGTCCATCAAGAGCTTCTGCAACAGCCACATTTGTGATTGCAAGAGCTTCGTCAATCGTCTTGCCCATAACCATTTCGGTTGCCATACTTGATGTAGCAACAGCCGCACCACAACCAAAAGTCTTGAACTTCACATCCTCAATAACCTTGGTTTCGTCATTGATTTTCATATAAATCTTCATAATATCTCCGCACTTGGGGTTTCCAACCTGACCAACTGCGTTTGCATCTTCAATTTCACCAACATTTCTCGGATTGGAGAAATGATCCATAACCTTTTCGCTATACATAATTTATCCTTCTTTCTATTGTAAAAATAAACCATCATATTGTAGGGGACGGCGTCCGCGACGTCCCGTAGTCTCAAAAAACTGCCAGATGAATGATTTTATTCGGACTTCTTTACAGCCTCATAAAGTGGTGACATCTCTCTGAGTCTCGCAACTATTGTTTTGAGACTTTCCACAATTCTGTCAACATCTTCCATTGTGTTGCAATCCCCGAATGAAACCCTCAGCGAGCCGTGAGCAATTTCGTGTTTCAGACCAATCGCAAGAAGAACGTGCGACGGGTCAAGTGAGCCTGATGTGCAAGCACTTCCGCTTGATGCGGAAATCCCCTGCATATCCAGCATAAGGAGAAGCGATTCACCTTCAATAAATTCAAATGATATGTTTGAATTTCCTGCCAAACGCTGTGTTCTGTGTCCGTTCAGACGAGTATAGGGAATTTCGCTCAGAATTCTGTCGATATACGCATCTCTCAGCTTGGTCAGCTTTGCCGTATGTCCCGGGATATCAGCTGTTGCCAGTTCAATTGCCTTGCCGAGACCCACAATTGCAGGAACATTTTCCGTGCCTGCACGCTTGCTTCTTTCCTGACCTCCGCCTGTGATGAAAGGAGCAACCTTCACACCCTGACGAACAAACAAAGCACCACTGCCCTTTGGACCATAAAACTTGTGACCTGTCATGGAAAGAAGGTCAACATTCAACTTGTTCACGTCAATTTCAATCATACCGATTGCCTGAACGGCATCCGTATGGAAAATAACGCCGGCTTCCTTTGTAACCTTTCCGATTTCTTCTATTGGCATAATTGTGCCGATTTCGTTATTGGCAGTCATGATTGTCACAAGAATTGTTGTGTCCTTGATTGCATTCTTAACCGCCTCTGCCGAAACCATACCGAACTCATCAACAGGAAGATAAGTAACCTCAAAGCCTTCCTTTTCCAACTCCTGACAGGTGTGCAGAACTGCGTGATGCTCAACTGCCGACGTGATGATGTGGTTGCCCTTTGCTTTATTCGCCTTTGCAACCCCTCTGATTGCCCAGTTGTCGGCTTCGGTTCCCGAACCTGTAAAGAAAATTTCCTTCACATCAGCCCCGATTGCCTTTGCAACCTGCTCACGTGCAAGATTAATTGCTTTTTTTGTCTCTCTTCCCTCAGCATAAACTGTTGAAGCATTTCCGAAATTTTCAGTAAAGTACGGAATCATTGCATCAAGCACTTCAGGCTTTACGGGAGTTGTTGCCGAATGGTCAACATAAACTCTTTTTTTGTCCATATAAAATCCTACCTTTCTTCACTTTGGAGTAAAAATCTATGAAAAGTAGACTGCTCCACATAAGCAACGCTTGGTTTGAAAATATGTATTTTCTCCACTCGCCGCCAATTTTAAAATATATATTATTATCAATTACCAATCATTTGAACTTCTGCCACTCAGCAACCGCCATTTTGTCGCACCGTTCGTTTTCGGGATGCCCTGCATGACCTTTAACCCACACCAGTTCCACGGTGTGTTTCTCCAACAGATTGAGAATTTTCTCCCAAAGGTCAGGGTTAAGTGCAGGTTCTTTTTTATTTCGCATCCAGCCCTTTTCACGCCACTTCACAGCCCAGCCGCATTTTATAGCATCAATAAGATACTTGGAATCGCTGTAAAGAGTGACCTTGCAAGGCTCCTTCAGAGCCTCAAGTCCCACAATGGCAGCCGTCAGCTCCATACGGTTGTTGGTGGTCTCCTTTTCGCCGCCTGAAAGCTCCTTGCGAACATCGCCGTATTTCAGCACAACACCATAGCCTCCGGGGCCGGGATTTCCGCTGCACGCACCGTCGGTATAAATTTCAACCTGCTTTAGCTCTCCCATGAGTTTTCCCTTTCCTGATTGATTTAAAACACCCTTTCGAGCGTTCAAAGTATATTGTATCACAATATCCAAAAAAAATCTACCTTAAAATAACAAAAATTTCAAAATAGTGAATTTCAACAGTTAGCATCCTTTCAAAAGCTCCTGTGTTAACTATTTTTTTATTATCTCTTGCAAAATCTTTCTTTTTGTGATATACTGTATTCGCTACACAATTAATATAGTTTTTGTCTGTATGTATTTTTATTTCGGTAAAAATGCATGCTCTGTTTTCGCATACAGGCTGAAAACTATTAATTTGTGTAGCAACAATTAAAGAGCTGTGCATTTTTCATGCGTAGCTCCGTGCTGCGCATTTTTTGTTTGCGCAGTATACATACCGTCACAGTTAATCTGTGATTTGTTGCCACACAAATTCACAACCGAAAAGCTCCCGATCGTTGCGAAAGGGAGCTTTTCACTATACATTTGCTTTTTTTATTTTTTTCATCCGACGCATCAGAAGTGTCAGTCCAACCACCGACAAAATCGGGAATATGCAGGCAAACAAAAGTCCGATACGAAGATTGTCACCCATTGCGGAAGATACCATTCCCACCGCTGTGGGGCCAAGAGTGCAACCAATATCACCGGCAAGAGCAAAAAGTCCGAACATAGCAACACCGCCGGTAGGGTAATGTTCAGAAGCAAGCGACAAGGTTGCCGGCCACATAACTCCTGCCGTAAACCCACAAAGACCACAAGCAATAATTGCAATCAACCCAAATGGCATTGCCGCCGCACAAACATAAAACAGAACCGAAAAAATTCCGCAACAAAGCAGATATTTATACGGATTGACCCTTCCCGAAATCCTTGAATAAACCAATCTTGAAAGAGTCAACATTCCTGCGAAAATACAAGGTCCCAGAATATCGCCAAGGGTTTTTGAAATACCAAGGGAGCTTTCCGCAAAAGCCGATGCCCATTGGCTTATGGAAATCTCGGTTGCTCCGCTGCAGAACATAAGCAAAAAGAATATAAGAAAACTTTTTCTTTTAAGCAGCTTTCTCATGGGAATCCGTTCACTTTCATCCACAATCTTGTTGATTGGAACAAAAAGAAAATAAATCCCGTTGAGTATGGGAATAACCGCCCAGAAAAGAGCAATGCAGTACCAGTTTTCCGCCCCCAGAACTGTCAAAAGAATGTTTGTCACAACCACAACAGCAACAGAACCTACTCCGTACATAGAATGAGTGAGGCTCATTGCCGCCGTCTTGTTATCCGAAGGGCAAGCCTCCACAATGGGACTTACCAACACCTCAAAAATTCCGCCCCCTGCCGAAAACAGCAGCACGGCAAAAAGAATAATGGGATAAGCAAAAGCCTTATCCACCGTGGGTACCACAAGCCCAAGAATCAGCATACCCGCAGCCACCAATGCATGAGCCGAAATAATTGTTACTCTGTAACTCACCCTGTCCACAAAGAAAAGGGAAACAAAATCCATAAACAGCTGCATCACAAAGTTCAATGTTGTCAGAAGCGTCACCAGGTACAGAACAATTCCGTAATCACGCTGAAAGGTCACAAACAAAAGAGGCATAAAGCCGCAGACAATTGCCTGTGAAAAAGCCGCAATATAGCAGGCTCGCTTTGTATGATTAAAATTTAGTTTCTTTTTCATTTTTATCTCCGGTATGTTTATTACATTATAAAGCTCCCTCTGCGAGGGAGCCTACATTTATCACACTATCTTCTTTGCTTCAAGATAGAAACGCTTTTCGTTTGCCTCACCCATTGAGAAGGTCTTTCTGGGCAGAGCACCGTCAAGGATAACAGTTTCAAAAAGCTCGGATTTTTCAGGACAGGGAAGAATGAATCCTGTTGCGTCCGCCTTATCCGAAAGTCTTCTGACAACATCGTCACCGTGTATGTAATCAAGTTCATAGCCTTCATGATCAAGGAAGTTCTGAAGTGTTCCCACCGTCAGGTTTGAGGAAGGATTGGTTACAAAAACACTTTCGGTTTTTTCACCGCTGACAAGAACAATTTCCTGTGCACCATCCATCATCTTGTCAGATGTTTCATAATATTCACAAAGTGCCGCCTTGACGTCATCAAGACCCTTGCCGAAAACAACTCGGTGAATAGGTTCAAATTCAAGAGCCTTGTCATGAATATTTTCCACCTCAACAAGGCAGAAGCGTGCAGGATGATTTTCCTGTTCCTCCCTGCTCAGATTCTTTTTCAGATTTTCCCAACAGGTTTTTGCCGTTGCAAGAGAATGATTACCGTCGCCAACTGCATAAACCAGGTTATCGGGAGCAGTTGTGGCGAACTTATCAAGCTTTTCAATCAAAGCATCCGCAGCACTTCCTGAAATATGCCAGCCTGAAATATGGTTTCCGCCTGCCATCAAATCAAAATCATAAATAGGTTTTGTCTTTTCAATCCCCCCGAAGATTCCGTCCTTGGGGTCGTCAATAAGAAGGATTGCGTGAGGAAGCTCCAGAGGTGCATTTTCGCGAATTTTAACTCTGGGAGGAATTCTTTCGAGAATAGTCCCCTCAGTTGCACGAATTGCACTCTTTGACCCCTTGGAAAAATCGTATTCCTCCAGGTCAATTGTTCCCACAATACCACGACGGATTTTTCCGCTGTTCATGGTTCTTTCAACATAAATCAAGCTGCCTTTGAGGGTTGCAAAAATATTCTTTTCAACATATTCCTTCATTGTGGCATTGATTTTCTTAATTCTTTCATCACCCTCGGCAAGAAATGCTTCGGGATAAACAATATTAAGTGTCGAAGGACTGTCGCCAACAAATTTTTCAGCATCCTTCCAGTATTCAGGCTGAGCCGTATACTGGTCGCAGGCAACAACACTCCACTTTTCCATATCAACACATTCCGGCAGAAGTATATCCGCTTTGTTAAAAATACTCATAATATAACCTCTCTAATTTTATTATTCAGAGTTTGAACCTAATTCTAACTCCAATGAATCTCGCCCACTACACAATTTGCGAGCCGCTCTGAATCTTTTCATCAACTGTCAAAACATTCAGATTATCCTTGTATTCCGCACTGAGAATCATTCCGTTGGACTCAAGACCCATCATCTTTCTGGGCGGGAAGTTTGCAACAAACAGAACATTCTTGCCAATCATTTCTTCGGGCTTACAGAACTTTGCAACACCAGACAAAATCTGACGGGTTTCACTTCCGGTTTCGATTGTGAATCTCAGAAGCTTTGACGACTTTGGAACAGGCTCACATTCAAGAACCTTACCCACACGGATATCAAGGTCAAGGAACTTTTCAAATTCGATATCTGCCTTGAAGGGTTCAATTTCAATCTGAGATGCCTTGTTTGCGGCATTTTCTTCTTCGATTTCGGCAAGCTTCTTTTCTGCATCAATTCTTGCAAAAAGCATTGCCGCATCCCCTACCTTGAAACCTGCATCATTTGAACCGAAGTTCACAAGCTCCTCAAGGGTATATGCCTTTGTGCCGAGGGCCCCAATGAGCTTTTCAGCAGTTTCGGGCATAAAGGGTTCAAGAAGCGAGCCAATCCAGCGAAGAGCCTCAACAAGATTATACATAACAGTCTTGAGAGTTCCGATTTGTGCTTCGTCCTTTGCCAGTGCCCAAGGCATTGTTTCGTCAATATACTTATTTGCACGGTTTGCGATTGTCCAAAGAGCCTCCAATGCGTCTGCTGTGCGGAATTCATCCATAAGAGCCACAACATCAGCCTTTGCCTTTTCAGCAACTGCCCCAAGGTCTGCATCAAAATCTGTTGCAACATCCTTGTTTGGAACAATGCCCCCAAAATACTTGTTCACCATTGCAACAGTTCTGTTCGCAAGGTTACCCAAAACATTTGCAAGATCCGTATTATATGAATTAACAATCTTTTCATAAGTGATTGTACCGTCCTGAGCATATGGCATCTCACGAAGCAGATAGTATCTGATTGCATCTGTTCCGAAGTGACGAACAAGGTCATCCGCATAAATAACATTTCCCAAAGACTTACTCATCTTGTCCTCACCACTGAGAAGCCAGGGATGACCAAACACCTTCTTGGGAAGGGGTTCACCAAGTGCCATCAGGAAGATAGGCCAGTAGATTGTGTGGAATCTAAGAATATCCTTACCTATAATATGCACATCAGCAGGCCAGTACTTATTATAAAGCTCACCCTTTGAATCGGGAGTGTAGCCAAGTGCATTGATATAGTTTGTGAGTGCATCAAGCCAAACATAAATTGTGTGCTTGTCATCAAATGTAACGGGAATACCCCACTTGATACTTGTTCTTGATACGCACAAATCCTGAATACCGGGCTTGATGAAGTTGTTAATCATTTCCTTTTTGCGTGATTCAGGCTGAATGAAGTCGGGATTTGCTTCAATATGGTCTTCCAGAGCCTTCTGATACTTGCTCATCTTGAAGAAATATGCTTCTTCGTTGCCCTTGTGAACTTCACGTCCGCAGTCAGGACACTTGCCGTCTGCAAGCTGTGTATCTGTCCAGAAGGATTCGCAGGGTGTACAATACCAACCTGTGTATGAATCCTTATAAATATCCCCCTGGTCGTAGAGCTTTTTGAAAATCTTCTGAACACTGTCAACGTGATAATCGTCTGTTGTTCTGATGAACTTGTCGTATGACGAATTCATCAAATCCCAGATTGTTCTGATTTCGCCTGCAACACCATCAACGTATTCCTGAGGAGAAATACCTGCCTCATTTGCAAGCTGTTCGATTTTCTGACCGTGTTCGTCTGTGCCTGTCAGGAAGAACACATCATAACCTTCAAATCTCTTAAATCTGGCAATGGCATCCGAAAGCACAACTTCATATGTGTTGCCAATGTGCGGCTTTCTTGAAGTATACGCAATGGCTGTTGTCAGATAGAATTTTTTCTTTTCCATTTATATATCATCCTTTCAAAACTTTTCATTTTGGATTCTGTGGCTCCCTTGTATAAAGGGAGCTGGCGCCGCAAGGCGTCTGAGGGATTGTAATCGTGTTATTCTTTTCCGCTGCCCCCATAGGGCATATTAAAGTGTTCGTACGCCAAGCGTGTCACCATTCGTCCCCTTGGTGTACGGTTTATAAAACCAATCTGCATAAGATAGGGCTCATAAACATCCTCAATGGTGTCGCTGTCCTCACCGACCGTTGCGGCAATGGTATCAAGTCCCACAGGGCCACCGTCATAAAAGTTTATGATTGCCTCAATCATTGTCTTATCGGTTTTGTCAAGACCAAGCTTATCAACTTCCAGCTTCTTCAGAGCAAAATCAGCAACCTGATCGGTGATAACGCCGTTTGCCTCAACCTCCGCAAAGTCACGAACACGTTTCAGCAATCGATTTGCAATTCGTGGTGTTCCACGTGAACGTGATGCAATTTCCGCCGCTCCCTTGGGCGTAATCTCAATTCCAAGAATCCCTGCCGAACGCTCAATAATCTGCTGCAATTCCTTGTTTGTATACATTTCAAGCCTGCTGATAACACCAAATCGGTCACGAAGGGGTGCTGTAAGTGCCCCCGCCTTAGTAGTTGCACCGATAAGGGTGAACTTTGGCAAATCAAGACGTATGGAACGAGCCGAAGGTCCTTTACCGATTATTATATCCAACGCACCATCTTCCATTGCGGGATAAAGAATCTCCTCAACACTGCGGTTCAGACGATGAATTTCGTCAATAAACAAAATGTCATTCTCGGACAAATTGGTGAGAAGTGCCGCCAAATCCCCCTGCTTTTCGATTGCAGGTCCCGATGTTATGCGGATATTTACCCCCATCTCGTTGGCAATAATGCCGGCAAGGGTGGTTTTTCCCAATCCCGGAGGGCCATAGAGAAGAACGTGGTCAAGAGATTCATTTCTCTTTTTTGCCGCTTCCATAAAAACCCTCAGGTTGTCCTTCGCCTTTGACTGACCGATATAATCCTCAAGAAGCTTCGGTCTCAGACTATATTCAATTTCGTTGTCTCCGTGAATTTCACCGGAGGTCACAATTCTGTTTTCGTTATCAAAATCCATAAGGGCTTACCCTTTCATAAGTTTTTTGAGAGCTTCCTTCACAATATCCTCAACCGAGCCTTTAGCACCTGCAACAGCACGTTTTGCTTCCTGCATCGAATAGCCCAGAACCATAAGTGCACTCACCGCTTCGTCAGCCTCCGAATCGCCGCCGTGGTATACATCCACAACCTCCTCGGTTGATATATTTCCAATGTCCACACCCTTGAACTTGTCCTTCAATTCAAGAACAATACGTTCCGCACCCTTTGCACCAAGTCCGGGGGTTTTGCTTGCAATATACTTAAAGTCATTTGTCACAACGCAAAGAGCAAACTTTGAAGGCGAAATGTTTGAAAGAAGTGAAATTGCCGTTTTTGCTCCCACACGTGACACACCAATAATCATTTCAAAGAGGCTAAGCTCCTCAGGGTCCGCAAAACCGTAAAGGTCGAATATGTCACTGGATGCCTTGAAATTCGCATAGGTAAAAAGCTTGGCGAAACTACCCACATCCCCGATTGTCTCAAGAGTTTTGGTGCTGGCATAAAGCTTGTAGCCCACACCGTTTGCGTCAATAACCGCAAAGCTTTCGGTTTTCAGGGCAACTGTGCCCGATATATAATAAAACATGAAACTTTCTGCCTTTCTGAAAATTTACCAAATTACATTATACCATCATTTCCCGGAAATTACAAGGGTTAGATTAGATTATTTAGCTGTATTCCATATAAAGATATGACTAACAACTTATTTTTTAAATTTATTTATCCAATCTAAAATATCATCATATTTCATATTGCCTGATGCAACAGACAAGCCAAAATCAACAACATCTGCATTGGTGCAATTCATTTTTATTCCCTCTGCCTCCAGAAATGTCAGCATAACATATACACCTATTCTTTTATTTCCATCGACAAATGCATGATTAGGTATCAAAGAGAATCCAAGACTTGCCGCTTTTTCTTCCTTTGTTTTATAAAGCTCTTCTCCGCCAAAGGTAGCATACGCATTAGTAATGGCACTTTCTAAAAGTCCGACATCCCTTACACCAACACCACCGCCTGTTTCTTCGGCTATAAGTTGATGCAATAGCAAAACCTTTTCTTTGCTTAATCTAATCATTTCGCCAACTCCTCAAAAGCAGGCTTGAATCTGTTCATAATTCTTTTTGCCGCCACATCAATCTTCTCGTCATCAGTAATATCAAAGTATGAATTAGACTCAACATCAATAAGCAAAAATTTCGGCTTGTTATTTTTAAAGATAACTGCCTGACCATTATTTTCTGCAACCTTAGCAACTTTTGAGAAATTCTGATTTGCTTCTGTCATAGTTGTAATTGTTTCGGTATTTATATTCATAAAAACCTCCTATTATTTATACATTAAATATATCCTATAATTTATATTATATACAAACCGAAGGGTATTGTCAACTTATTTATTTTTCTGCAAAATTCTACACTCTTACCCCCACTTTGTTGCCCTATATGAATGAGCATGACAGATTGCAATTGCAAGGGCATCCGCCGTATCGTCAGGCTTCGGAACCTTCTCCAAATTGAGAATCGCCTTTGTCATCTGCTGAACCTGAGCCTTTTCGGCACGTCCGTAGCCAACAACCGCCTGCTTTACCTGCAGGGGAGTATACTCAAAAATGGGAACTCCGCAATTTTTTGCCGCAAGCACAAGAACGCCTCTTGCCTGAGCAACGTTAATGGCTGTTTTCTGGTTGCTATTGAAAAACAACTCCTCAATTGCCATTCCATCAGGTTTTGTTCTTTCAATAATTTTAACCGCTTCGTCATAAATCTTTTTCAGGCGGTCAAACATATCCTCACCTGCTTCGGTGGTAATTGCACCGTATTCCACCACCTTGAAGCGATTTCCTTCAAAATCCACAATGCCCACACCCACAATTGCATAGCCCGGGTCAATGCCTAAAATCCTCATTTTTTTGGTTCCTTTCAACAAAAATGCATATATCGCAGCTCTGTATGCATAAAAATTCATAATTGTTGCATAAAAATGCAAAACTTTTTTAAAAAAGGGTTGCATTTTTCATCCTTTCATATTATAATATACTTCGTTGAATAAAACAAGTATTTTTTTGACCAATGGTCATACATAAATTGGAGGTAATACAAATGGCAAAAGATAAGGTTGTACTGGCATACTCAGGCGGACTTGATACATCAATCATAATCCAGTGGCTCAAAGAGAACTACGACTATGATGTGGTATGTGTTTGCGGTGACGTTGGCCAGGGTAAGGAAACAGACGGACTTGAAGAACGTGCAATCCGTTCAGGTGCACTGAAGTGCTATATCGAAGATTTGAGAGACGAATATGTAAAGGACTACATCTTCCCCACACTCAAGTCAGGTGCAATGTACGAAGGCAAGTATCTCCTTGGTACATCACATGCAAGACCCATCATCGCAAAGAGACTGGTTGAAATTGCTCAGAAGGAAGGCGCAGTTGCAATCTGCCACGGCGCAACCGGTAAGGGTAACGACCAGGTTAGATTTGAGCTTGGCATCAAGGCTCTTGACCCATCCCTCAAGATTATTGCTCCTTGGAGAATCTGGGACATCAAGTCAAGAGAAGATGCAGTTGACTACGCAAACGCACACGGAATTGAAATCCCCGTAACAAAGAAGGATCTTTATTCACGTGACAGAAACATCTGGCACATCAGCCACGAAGGTATGGATCTTGAAGATCCTTGGAATGAACCTATGTTCGACAGCCTTCTGAAATTGGGTGTATCACCCGAACAGGCTCCCGATGAACCTACCTATGTTGAAATTGAATTTGAAGCAGGTGAACCCGTTGCAGTAAACGGCGAAAAGCTTTCACCTGTTGCACTTGTTGAAAAGCTCAACGAGCTTGGCGGCAAGAATGGCGTTGGTATTGCTGATATCGTTGAAGACCGTCTTGTTGGTATGAAGTCAAGAGGCGTATATGAAACTCCCGGCGGCACAATTCTCTACACCGCAATTCAGGAGCTTGAATATCTCTGCCTTGACCGTGACACCCAGGCATTCAAGAGAATGAGCCAGACTCAGTTCTCAC
>JAZNLK010000011.1:0-5991 GCA_045579055.1 Clostridia bacterium | reverse complement strand
GAAAAGATTCCTCAGGATCTTGGTTTTGTTGACAGAAGCAAGCCCGAAAATGCACTGGCATTGGAGATTGCCTTCCGTGTTGACAAGAAAAAACTTGGTCAGATTATTGACAAGAGTATCAAGATTCACGGTATCACAGAAACAGCAACTCTTCTTGATGATGTAAAAGCAATGGGATTCAAGTATTCAACACGCGGTGCTATCACCGTTGGTGTTTCGGATATGGAAATTCCTGAAGAAAAGAAGGTTTATCTTGCCGAAGCTGAAGAAGAAATCGAAAAGGTTACAAAGAAGTACCTCCGTGGTCTTCTTACTGATGAAGAAAGATATGCAAAGGTAATTCAGATTTGGTCTGAAACCTCAAACAAGGTTACAGATGCTCTTATGAAGAGTCTTGATGAACTGAATCCTATCTTTATGATGGCTAACTCCGGTGCCCGTGGTAGTGTTAACCAGATTCGTCAGCTGGCAGCAATGCGTGGTCTTATGGCTGATACAACCGGTCGTACAATTGAAATTCCTATCAAGGCTAACTTCCGTGAAGGTCTGACGGTTTTGGAATATTTCATTTCAACTCACGGTGCACGTAAAGGTCTTACCGATACTGCGCTCCGTACAGCCGACTCGGGTTACCTGACACGTCGTCTTGTTGACGTTTCTCAGGATGTTATTATCCGTGAAGACGATTGCGGAACTGATGACGGTATTATCGTTCGTGACATCAAAGACGGAAACGAGATTATCGAAAAGATTAAGGACCGTCTTGTGGGCAGAGTTGTTTGTGATAATGTGGTTAACCCCGAAACAGGCGAGATTATTGTTGAAAAGAACAATATGGTTTCTCCTGCTCAGGCAGATGCGATTACGGCTGCCGGGGTTGAAAGCGTTAAAATCCGCAGTGTTCTCAAATGCCGCTCACGTGTTGGTGTTTGTGCAAAATGTTATGGTCACAACCTTGCAAACGGCGAAGCTGTTAATATTGGTGAGGCTGTTGGTATTATTGCGGCTCAGTCAATCGGTGAACCCGGTACACAGCTGACAATGAGAACCTTCCATGCCGGCGGTGTTGCAGGCGGCGATGATATTACACAGGGTCTCCCCCGTGTTGAAGAATTGTTCGAAGCAAGAAAGCCAAAGGGTCTTGCGATTATTGCTGAAATCGGTGGACGTGTGAAGATTACCGAGAACAAGAAGAAGCGTGAAATCACAATTCTTAATGATGAAATCGGTGATAGTGCAACATATCTGATTCCTTACGGCTCAAGAATTAAGGTTCGTGAAGATCAGGTGATTGAGGCCGGCGATGAGCTTACAGAAGGTTCAATCAATCCTCACGATATTCTTGCAATCAAAGGCTATACAGCCGTTCAGGATTATCTTATCCAGGAAGTTCAGCGTGTTTACCGTCTCCAGGGTGTTGACATCAATGACAAGCATATTGAAGTTATTGTTCGTCAGATGATGCACAAGGTGAAGGTTGAAGACTGTGGCGATACACATTTCCTCACAGGTTCACTTGTTGAACGATATGAGCTTGAAAGAGTTAATATCCGGATGCGTGAAGAGGGCAAACAGGAAGCTCAGTATTCTGAAGTGCTTATGGGTATCACAAAGGCTGCTCTTGCAACAGATTCGTTCCTCTCGGCTGCTTCCTTCCAGGAAACAACAAGAGTTCTTACTGAAGCTGCAATCAAGGGCAAGGTTGACCCGCTGGTTGGTCTCAAAGAAAACGTTATTATCGGTAAGCTTGTTCCTGCGGGTACAGGCACACCCCAGTACAGTAAGGTGGATATTGTTCCCACAGACTTTACTGAAGATGTGATTTTTAACTGATAGAATTACGAAAAGGCGTGCTCGTCAGGGCACGCCTTTGTTATATAATTTAAAATTAATAAAACTAAAAAAGCGATAGCATTTCGCCTGACCGGACGGAATACTATCGCTTTTCTACTTGTCATTTTGTTGTGTCAACAAAATTAGTCTTCGTATGCTGTTTCAGCCAAAGACTCTTCGTATTTAGCAAGAATCATACTCTGAAGAAGCTCTCTCATTTCGGCGTTTATGGGATGTGCGATATCCTTGAATTCACCGTCGGGAGTTTTTCTGCTTGGCATAGCTATAAACAGCTTATCCTGACCTTCGATAACCTTGATGTCATGGACAACAAAAGCATCATCGAATGTTACAGATACAACTGCCTTCATTCTGCCTTCCGCATTGATTTTTCTGACTTTAATGTCAGTGATTTGCATAAAATGCACCCACCTTTGCTTTAGTTTATATCTTTTTATTATTTGTTGAATAAAAATATTGGGTAGAAATATAATACTTATATTGATATATTTCTGATTTTGTGGTAAAATATTCAAAGAACTTGAATATTTTTTAATACAACATCCCAAGGAGATGAAAATATTGAATAACATCCAGCTTTCCAATCTTCCCGATAATGCACATATACATATGGTGGGAATCGGCGGAATCAGCATGAGCGCATTGGCTCATATGCTGAAATTCTTCGGATACAGAGTTTCAGGCTCGGACAGAACTGAGACTGACATCGTTCGCCGATTGAAGCATGAAGGAATTGATGTGCAAATCGGACATAATGCAAATGCGGTGAAAGAACCCAATCTTGTGTGCTATACAGCTGCAATCCCAAAGGACAATCCTGAACTGGTGAAAGCGAAGTCGCTGAACATTCCTATGATGGAACGTGCAGAGCTGCTGGGACAACTGATGAAGAAATACAGATTCCCAATTGCAGTTGCCGGAACACACGGAAAAACCACCACAACATCTATGTTGTCGCTGGTTCTTCTTGAGGCAGGTCTTGACCCGACCATCCTGGTTGGCGGAGAGCTTTCGCAAATCGGCGGAAACTACAAAATAGGCAAAGAAGACTACATGGTTTTTGAAGCCTGCGAATATGTGGAAAGCTTTCTGCATTTCAGTCCGTATATTTCAGTGATTACTAATGTGGAAGAAGACCATCTGGATTATTTCACAGATATTAATCATATTATAACAGCTTTTCGGAAATTTACAAGACTAAATTCACCTCTTGGTTGCATTATTGTTTGTTCTGACGATAAAAACTGCCAAAACCTTGTGCAAAACGGAGATAGAAAAGTTGTTAATTATGGCTTAATTAGTGAAAATAACGATTTTTACGCAAAAAACATCGAAATAAATGGTTCGGGAAGAACCCAATTTGATGTTTATGCTTACGGTGAATTTGTTGCTTGCGTTGAGCTTGCGGTGCACGGTGATCACAATGTCAGAAATGCTTTGGGAGCCTTTGCGGCAGCATGGCAGTTGGGGGTTGATGCCGAAGCCATAAAGAGGGGTCTTGAAAGCTTCCACGGCACAAAACGCAGATTTGAAACTTTGGGTGAAGTCAATGGGTTTACGGTGATTGATGACTATGCTCACCATCCCACCGAGATTGAAAGCACAATTACGGCGGCAAAGAAAATTGCCAAAGGTGACGTATGGTGCGTTTTTCAGCCCCACACATATTCCAGAACAAAAGCCTTTACCGAAGAATTTGCGAGAACTTTGAGTATGGCAGACAAAACCATTGTTGCAGATGTTTATCCTGCACGAGAAAAATATGACGGAACCATTCATTCCTGCGATTTGGTCAGCTTGATGAAGGACGGAATATATATGAATGATATGCCTGCAATAAAACGTTATATTCTCGAAAATGCCAAGCCCGGAGATATGGTTATTACTATGGGAGCAGGGGATATCTTTAAGCTGGGATATTCGCTTGTTGAAGGGAAATGACTACACTAATAAAAGGACACGGTCTCAAGTGATAAAAATCACTGTTGAGACGTGTCCTTGTCTTTTAATATTCCTGAAACAACCCGTTCAATTCCGCTAAGGTCTTTTATGACGGCTATGTTTTCAAACCTCTGTTCCATAATCTCTGCAACGTCGGATGCCTGACCGATGCCCACTTCAAAAGCCAGAATACCCTTTTCTGCAATGGGAATATGGGCCGAAATACGTCTGTAAAAATCAAGACCGTCATTGCCGCCGTCCAAAGCCGTGAGAGGTTCAAAGTCCTTCACCTTGGCGTCAAGATTTTCAATATCTTTTGCAGGGATATACGGGGGATTTGAAACAATCACATGGGGGAGAAAATCGGGTATCTCGTTGAGAATATCACAATGTGCAAATTTGCATCGTTCCGAAACACCGATGTTTTCAGCATTTCGCTGTGCGGTATTCAATGCCTTTTCAGAAATGTCAACCGAGAGGACTTCCGCAAGGGGCAGATAGTGGGCAAGGCTGATGGCGATACAACCGGAGCCTGTGCCGATGTCCAGAATTTTCACCGGTTTTTCCTGTAGGCTGTCAATCAGGTATTCAACCAAAATTTCGGTGTCGCATCGGGGAATCAGGGTGGAGGAGTTTGTTTCAAACCACAATGACATAAACTCGCAACCGCCAACTGCATATTGAACAGGTTCGCCCGACAGAAGTCGGGCGAAAATATTGTCAAAGTTTTGCTGTTGTTGGGGGGATAGCTCCTTCTCTCCGATTATTATATCGGATTTGGAAAAACCCATTTTGCTTAAAATGCTGTCAACATCTGCTGAGGGGCTGTCGTTCCCTACGGCTTGAAGCTGCATTATGGAGGATTTTCGCAAATCTTTCAGTTTTACCATTTTGCTTCGTCCTTATCTTCGGGCATAACAGCTTTGAAGGCTGTGATTGCAACTTCAATCTGGTCGTCGTCAGGCTCGTTTGTGGTGATACACTGGAACCACTTTCCGGGAGCACTGATTGCTGATGTGAACCAGTTGTCGTGACGGCCTGCAAATTTGATTATTTCATATGAAATTCCTGCGACAACAGGGAGAAGTGCAAGCTTCAGAAGAATGCGGTATACCGTGTGGTCAATGGTAATGAACCAGAAGATTATGATGCTGATGACCATAACAATCAGCAAAAAGCTGGTTCCGCAACGGGGATGCTTGCGTGTGTGCTTACGTACATTTTCAACAGTAAGTTCCTCGCCGCTTTCGTAACAGTTGATGGTTTTGTGTTCGGCTCCGTGATACATAAAAACACGCTTTATGTCCTTCATTCTGGAAACCAGAATGATGTATGTCATGAATATGGCTATGCGGACACCGCCTTCGATTGCTGTTATTGCAAGATGGTTTGCAATGTACTTGCGCAAGAATTCTGAAATCACCGCAGGAAGGAGAATAAACAGACCTACGCTGAATATCAGAGAAATTACTACTGCGATATATATAACGGCATTTGTTGCCTTTTCAGACCCCAATTTTTTGTTGAGCCAGGCTTCAAATCTGCCCGGTTCTTCTTCAACCTGGTTGCCGTCATCGTCAAGGTCAAAGAATTTTGCAGAGTACATCAGGGACTTTATTCCAAGAATCATTGAATCGAAAAAGTTTATGCATCCACGGATGATGGGGAGCTTCAGAATTTTGTTTCTGCGAACCTTTCCGATTTCTTTTTCTTCCATTTCGATTTCGCCGTCAGGCTTGCGGACGGCGGTGGCAATCTTTTCGGGACCTCGCATCATTACACCTTCGATAACCGCCTGACCGCCAATGGATGTTTTATGTTTTTTTACTTCACAGCTTTTGCTCATAATGTTCACCTTCACTTTCAAAGGAAGCAAACTTCCCTGCCTAAAGTATAGCACAAAATTTGTGAATATACAATAGACAAATTGTTAAATTATTAAATTAAGTAATTTCGGGCAAAAATTAAATGACGGAGTTCTTGACATTGGTATTTAAATAAGATATAATGTTGTAGAGAAATCTTAGGGTAACGGTATTCTAGTCGGTTACTTCGTTTCCCAGGGCGGGCCTAAAAATTCGCCGAAGGGCATATCGATGAAGTTCCTTGTGCGTGCTTGCGACGCCCAGTCGTGGGTGTGTGCTGGGAGTTAAGGTTTAGGGGCGATCCGCAACGGCATGTGGGCGTTGACCCCTT
>JAZNLK010000010.1:0-10663 GCA_045579055.1 Clostridia bacterium | reverse complement strand
CTGAGCTTGTCGAAGGGTCTAAAAACAGAAAACAGACCTGAAATGCAATGCATTTCAGGGCTGTCGTTTTATACTTCATTAAATTTCAACATCTTCTGCCGCTGTTACGGGAACAAAGGTTTCCATATCACCCCATACCATCACTTTTGCAAAGTCATAATCTACTTCTGTTTCAAAGATTATTCGCTGCCCATCATAAATAGCCTTTTCCATTCCTGCAAATCTATTGCCCTTATAAAGAGCAAGAATCACAGTTGTTCCTCTATCTGCACCAACAGTAATAATATCAACCGTCTTTCTGTCAGAGCTGACACAAATATTTGACTTTTCAGTTTTTATAACCGTAATTTTATATTCACTGTTTGTCATATCGGTTACGTTTTGACGGTTGAGCGTGATAACCGTTGTATCTTCCGAAAGCGTGAACGACTTTACAGCATTACTTATCCATATTCCGCTTCCGTTGGGTCTTAGTACACCGCCACTGAATGTAGGTGTCAGAACTATTGATGTATCATCATCCTTTACATAAACCACATATTCACGGGTTTCAGCTTCAAAAGTCTTGTTCCAGGTTCCCACATCTGATATCAAAGTATTGATTTTTGCGTAAGCAATCACATTCACCGTCTTTGTGGCAAACACTCCGCTACCATCTTTTGCAGTTGCTGTTATTGTAACGCTTCCGTTTTTAACAGGTATAAGCACCCCATCAGCCGAAATTGTTGCAACTGTTTCATCATCAACAGACCATTCAACCGTTTTGTTGGATGTATAATCAGGAAGAACCACTGCGGTATACTCCGTAGGCTTATCAATTTCATCATTTCCGGCAATCTCAATCGATTCCGCAAGCTTTGGAAGAACTGTTATTGTCTTTGACCCTTTCTCATCAAACTCATATTCACCTTCGCCAATCATCAAAGCGTCCGTGATTTCAATACAGATTTCTCCTGCCTTCAAATCGGTGGAAGCCGCGAAAACCAAATCAAATGGATTAAGTTCTTCATTAATAGGTGCGAAATTCCCTTCATAATCATAAAGGGTTGTGAAAGTAACGGTTGTATACCCATTCTCGGTAATCCTTGAATCCTCATATACTTCAACAAAGTCTTTTGCCTTCACCTCTGTCAATTTAAGTTCCCCGGAAAATTTCACGGTGGCAACAAGATACATAATTTCCTTATCCGTCGCAAAAGAAATCGCTTGATCTATGTTTTTCTCACCAATATACACTTCGCTTGTGCCATCAATTTGGATTTTGTTCAATAGTTCACTATCATAATATGGATATACAGTGATATTTTCTGTATAATTATACGGCTCTATGCTATTTCCGTTTTCATCTGTGATTTTTGTTCCCTGACCGTTTTTTTCAGTAAAGTATCCATAGAAAATATAGTCCTTCTTTTCAACAGGCTCAATCACAAATCTGTCATTGTATGTAACAGTTATTGAAGTGCTCACTCCATCGACGGTAATGGCATAATCCTTATACTTATATACAGCCGTGAATGTTACATTTTTCGTTCCTGTCATTCCTTCGGTATAGCCCTGCCAGTAATCAAATGTATATGGGTCTTTGTCAGCAGGATTTTCAGGCAATTCAATTTTCGTTCCGTAATCAACCGTTTTTTCAAGAATAACTGTTCCGTCTTCATCAACGAACTGATATTTTATACGAAAATATTTTGTGGCATTGCTGAGATTTGTATTACTACTGTCTATTGTTATTTTATTCCATTCACATTCTGTTCCATTATAATAAACGTCACATAATAATGAACATTCGTAAAATGCAAAAGATCCTATATTTGTAACACTGTTGCCGATTGTCACACTTGTCAGCCCGGTGCACCCTTGAAACGCACGATAACCTATGCTTGTGACGCTGTCGGGAATTTCCACACTTGTCAGCCCGGTGCACCCTTGAAACGCACAAGAAGCAACAGTAATTACTCCCTGCCTTATTGAATAGTCTCCCGTCAATGATGTTTTCGCCTCCACTAGATGATTTCCTATATACAAAACTTCATTTTCCCAATTATTTGCATTATTATAATATGCAGTATTGCGAAACGCATAATTATCTATACTTGTGACACTATCTGGGATTTCCACACTTGTCAGCCCGGTGCAATTTTCAAACGCCCACTGGCCTATACTTGTGACGCTGTCGGGAATTTCCACACTCGTCAGCCCAGTGCACCCTTTAAACGCACCACCTTCTATGCTTGTGACGCTATCCGGAATTTCCACACTTGTCAGCCCGGTGCAGCCGCAAAACGCAAATCCATCTATAATTGTGACACTATCCGGAATTTCTAAACTTGTCAGCCCGGTGCAGCCGCAAAACGCAAATCCACCTATAATTGTGACACTATCCGGAATTTCTAAACTTGTCAGCCCGGTGCAACCTTCAAACGTAGCAGTACCTGTTCTCGTGACGCTATCCGGGATTTCCACACTTGTCAGCCCAGTGCACTTTTTAAACGCATAATTTCCTATAATTGTGACACTATCCGGAATTTTCACAATTGTCAGCCCGGTGCAATTTTCAAACGCATAATTTCCTATAATTGTGACAGGATAGCCGTTAATTCTACTTGGTATTGTTATCGCACCACTCACCGAAGTGTCGCAATCTTTGATTGTGACCTCACCATTTGAAACTGTATATGTATAATTCCCATAGGTTGCGGCATTTGCTGTTATAACCCCAAACAGAATCACACCAAAACACAAAACTAATAATGATAAAATAATTCTTTTCTTCACTTTTCTTCCCCCTACAAATTTAATACAGTTTTTATAATTTTCGTTATTCCACTATACCCACTAACCTTAGCAAATTCATCCAGTATGCATTCCAGCACTCCGCCTGACGAATTTTTTAATATGGTTTTGAGATTTTCGCCTAACGTTTTGGATTCAATATATTGTTTGACATCAAGTTCTTTTTTCTCATTTGCTTTTAATATATTCTTCAGCTTAGCTTCAATTTCTTTTCTCTCTTCGGTTTCAGAAAAGCCCATCAATAACATAACAAATGATGCCGATGTCATCTGCAAAATTGACGAATTTAACTGAAGATCAACAATTCCGCCGTTTGTTTCAACAATATTTTTTAGTTCCAAAAATAAGGTTCTATCAGAAATATAAACGCGTATTTTCCCATTTTCATAAACGGCATTCTTCAAAACTCGTTCAAAAGCTCTTTTTATATCAAATTCTTTTGGATACTTTAATTCCTTTTTTTCTTTAAGTGTTGAAATGCGATTTTGCGTAATTCCCAACAATTTTGACAATGTGTAATCACTATATGAATTCATATCTTCCTCGGATTTTTCCAATATCCGCTCAATATAAATCGAAAATAGCAAAACATCTAAATCCGATTTTTGCATCGTCCCAAAGTTTTGGAAATAATAATTTTCGGCTATTTTGTCAAATGCAGCCGCCTTTGTCTCAACATCATCAAATAAATCTTTATACTTTTTTTGGCATTTATTTGAATCTATTTTTACACCCATAAATACACACACCTCCACACTTTCCTTCGCAATTATATCACTTTAGCTATAATTTGTCAACTCTATAGATGTAATATTATCTCTTTTGATATGATAAGATATAGTTATAGTAAAGGAGGATTTTTATGGATATCGGTGAAAGAATAAGGTATTTCAGAATGCAACAGAATATAACCGTGAACAAGCTTGCAAACAAGGCAGGAATTTCACAAAGCTATCTTCGTGACCTTGAGCTTGGCAAAAAGCAACCCACCATTGAATATCTTTCCTATATATGCGAAGCCCTGAACATATCTCTAAAGAGATTTTTCTCGGACGACGAACCCGACAGCGAGCTTTACTCCCTTATTTCTTCTTTAAGCGAAACCCAAAAACTCCGCCTTGCAGAGTTTATCAAGTCTATGATTTCATAAATTAACACAAAAAAAGCCCTGTAACACATTCAAGCTGTGTCACAGGACTTTCCTTTTTATTCATCTATTTACTTTTCCAACAAATAATCACAATTCACAACCTTTTCCATAAAGGAAGTTCGTGTCACATAATAGTGATTTGCGGCTTCATAGCCGACCGCACTATTGCGGAGCATAATTTCATATACCGTCAGAGCAAGCTCCTTGTCTGACTTCACAAGCTCGTCCATTTTTGCTTTATCAGGCTCGCCGTCACGTAACAGATAGTATCTTATCTGATTGAGCGAAGCCTTGAAAAGAGTATATCCATAGGTTGCCATATCCTTGAATTCACAAGTAGGCACATCCTTAAGAATTTCAAGACCCTTTTCCCATTCTGCACAAAGCTTTGTGTACTGTTTCTCAAGTACGTCGGGGGTATACACATATCCACACCAACCCTTCAAATCGTCATAAGGGTAGCAAGTCATTGTTGCGGGAATGCCTGTGGGTTCAGGATAAATTATATTAGCCGAACCTGCATTGGAAGGTCCATCATAAAGATGGCGTACATCAAAGGGATATTCACCAAAGCCCTTGCAGAAGTGGCTTACAGCCTCCTTAACCTTGTCCGAATATTCGCCATAAGCGTTCCGAAGCACCACATCATAGGGATTGTCATTGTTCTCAACATCTTCAAAGAAATATGCCGAGGCAATCTTTATATTATCCGAAATATATCCGCCCAACGTCCAGGAAAGCATAACGTGTTCAATTCCTGCATCAATGAGGTTTCGCATATGCTGAATCACATTTTCATAAACAGGCAGGAAGGGTGCTGTTGAGCATTCCCATGAATTGTTTATCTGCACCTTTGCCGCAACTTCCAGACCATACTTTCGGCACATTGACCACAAATCCTTTGCCGCTTCACCGGGACCTACGATTGAAAGGGAATAGTCCCGTATAACATTGTCAATTCCGCCACGGTTGAATTCAATTCCCGATTCACTTACCTGAAGAACGATAATGTTCTTTGGAAGTCTGCTGATGAGATCCTCCAGCTGTTCCTCAAAGTGAGGTTGCCACGCCCATGCATAAGCAAAGAACTTGATGTCGGGATTTACCTCTGCCGCCGCATTCGCCATTGTTTCAAGGATTTCCGCCGTAACCTCGGAGCCTTTGCGTTTTCCGCAAACAGGGCAAAAATCCACATTTATGTGCTTATGCTCATCTTCCTTGATTTCACCAATACCCCTCGAATAGCAAAGAACAACATTCTCACTCTGAGTAATATTCAAAAATCCTCCAAGGAGCGGAGCCGCCTTGCAAATTGTCTGAATTGTATCCTTCAAATACTGATGTGTTTCGGGATGCGAACTGCAAAGGCAGGCATTTGTATCGGTCTGTTTTGTGCCTTTCAGATGGGGATACTTTTCAAAAAAGTCAAGGGGCATATTTCTGGGTTCATTTATGTACATATAAACCTTGATACCGTATCTGGCACAACGCTTTGTCATTTCGTCAAGATTTTTAAGACGCATTTCCCATCCCTCGCACTTTTCGGGTGCAAAGGGGTACGGTGCAATCTTATAGAATACACCCTGAATCCATACGCCGTTGATACCCTGGCGTGCATATCCCTTCAAAAGTTCATCAGGGAACGAAATGCTGCTGTCCTTGTCCAGAACATCACCATAAAGACCGCAGAAGGAATAGATAAATCTGGTTTTCATCTTGGTCTTTCTTTTATAAATCTTTTTATCGAAGGAAAGCGCACCTGCACCGTTGGCAAGGTCAAGAAGGAAATAAAGTCCGCGCATAACTCCCACAGTAGTGCCCGCATTGACAGTGATTTTGCCGTCATCAACGGTTATTTCGTGGTATTCTTCATCATCGGTTACAAGGTTCATACTGATTTCAATTATTTTGTCCCCGGTTGCGGCAAATTCAACACCATAATTGTCTTTCGCTTCGGTTTTGAAATCATCTACGAAATCCGATACTCCATCGCAGTTCACCACCATTGCCCAAGTGCCGTCAACCGTTACTTCTCTGGTCTTCTTTGTGGCAATGGGTGTATAACGTTTGTTAAAGAAATCAAAGGGTGCTTCCGCATTTGATGCATCAATGGGAAGAACTGATTTTTCCATTGATTCCTTTATCCTTGCAGTTCTTGCTTTTTCTTCTTCAGTCAAAGGACGGTAATATACCTCCTCAACGTCTGTTCTGATTCTCTGCCAGCCTGCAAGCTTAACATCAAGAAAATCGTCTTCCTTCAAAATAAAATCCAGTCTGTCTTCATTCCAGTCAAGAAGCTGACAAAGTTGGTTATATGGCAGAATGTTCCACGCGTGACGAAGAATGGAAATATATCCTCTTGTCATCCATTCATCAAGCCATCGCTGTTCGCCTAAACCCATATCACTGGCAAGCTGTGTAACTGTTGCTTCATCCGTTTTCAACACCTCTGCCAGACGTTTTGCAGGAACATTTTCCCACAGTCTGAAAATCAAAGCCTGAAACTTTGTGGGGAAATGGGGAATATCAAGAAATTGTCCTTTTTGAATTTTTGGTAACATACTTTTCCCTCCGTAAAATCAGTTTTTCGGCTTTCATTCTAACACAAACGTGCGAATTTGTCTTTGCACTTTCGTAAAGAATTTTTGCACTATATTAAATTTTTAAAAGTTTTACTGCATTTTTATAATAAATCTTCTCTTTATCATCATTTGACAAATCAAGAGTTTCAATCAACCGTTTTTCCCATGTGGGTCTGTGCCAAGGCATATCTGAACCAAAAAGAAACCTTTCAGGGGTATGCTTGTCCATAATTTCCTGAGCAAAGCTCTTTGGCATATTTCCGTAACCAAAAGAAGTATCAAACCATATATCTTTGCCGCATAGATGCTCAACGACCTGCTTTCCGCATCCTGCACCACCCCAATGAGCCGCAACAACCGGAGAATCAAACCATTTGAGAGCTTTTGCCAAAGCTTCGGGCATACAACGAAAGGGTTCGTTGTAGCCATAATCATGACCTGCGTGGAACACCGTTATTAGCCCCAGCTCCGAAATCTTTTTGTATATTGGTTTCATCCGCTCATCATCCACAAAAAAATCCTGATACTCAGGATGAAGTTTAATCCCCTTCAGCCCCAGGTCTTTTATTCGCTCCAGCTCCTCAATGGCATCCGGGGCATCGGGGTGAACCGACCCGAAGGCAACAATTGAATTGTCTTTGTTCATTTCTGCAGCATAGTTATTCACATTGGTTTGCTGGTGCGGATTTGTAGCGATTCCAAGCACCACCGAAATATCAACGTCGTCTTTTTTCATTTCTTCTTTAAGGCTGTTCAAGGTGCCGTTATGCTGAGGCATCAGACCTCCTGATGCAAAACTGAGGTTTGCCATTGCCCTTTCAGCTATTTTTTCAGGAAATGCGTGTGTGTGAAAATCTATTGTCATTTTAATTCCTCCAAACAAGATATATGTTATCACAAAAGAAAAAATTTGTAAATATTTTCACTTTATTTTGAGCACTTTTTATTCAAAATATGTCAACAAAAAGCAAACCCTTTGGAAATAAATCCAAAGGGTTTGACATCATTTCCCGATAACTTTTATTGGCATATTAAGCCTACCCGAAACATCCTCCGAAATGCTTGTTGCGGTCTCTGCCGATACTCCTGACAGTTCCCACATAACCATATCAGGTTCAGCAAAACCGTAATATCCCTTTCCGATTCTGACATCCGGCATAATTCGGACGTTCAGCTTGCGGCCCCGGATTTTCTTGAGACTTTTACGAACCTCATCCAGTTGTTTCTGCGTCACCAGGTTTCATACTTTAAGCTTTCTCTTCTCTTGCTGTCGCACAAAGCACCGATTCACAAATTATTGCTTCTCCATTTTTTGTCTCTGATCCCACATCGTGTCATAAACCTTTCGGCACACCGTCGCTATGGAATTCCGGGCAACCGATGCATTTCCGTCTTTAGTCAGGCACACAATAGCATAGTCTCCTGCCTCCGAGAAAACAATCGCAACATCATTCTCAACATCGGAAAGCTCCCCGGTTTTGCTGGCAATAACAACATCCTTCGGCATATCGCGTCTCAGCTTTGTGGAAACTTGCTGTCTTTTCATAATATCAAGCATCTCATTATATGGATATACATCCTTATTTTCATAAAACTTGTCCAGCATATTCATAACATCCGAAACAGAAGTGTAATTCTCCTCCCCTCTCGAAGCCGCCGCCGTGTCCAGCATCCTTCTTTGAAGCACCGTGTCAGTGTAGTTATTCTCTTTAATGAAGCTGTTGATTTTATCCATGCCGAAAAAATCTATCAGAATATTTGTTGCCTCGTTGCTGCTCACGGTTATCATTGATTCGATAAGGCTTAAGAGTTTTTGTCCCGAAATAACTGAATCAGAAGCCAGTTCCCCTTTCACCATTTGATTATAGGCATATTCCATAATGAACAACTTGATAACACTTGCGGACTTCATTTGAGAATTCTCATTACTAATTTTTATCCCGGAGTCATATATATGCAACCCGTAGCTGATTTTTCCGCCAAAATCCTTAAACCCGTCTGACAATATGCTTTCATATAACGTCTTTTCTTTTGCAGACTCTTCATCTGTCGATTGTGCATCGTTTTCAGGTTCAGTCTCTTTTTCAGGCTCCGCCGTTGCTTCACCGTTACTTTCGATTTTCTGCATTGATTCCTTCGGGTCAGCAATCTCTTTCTTTGCCTTGTTGCAAGCTCCGAACAAACAAATCATCATTCCGACCACAACAACGACACAAAGTATTTTTCGCATATTAGTCATTTCTATCGCATTCCATCAAGGTGTGAACTTCATCCAGAATATCATCAATAATTCCTGTTCCGCTTGCATTTTCCTTCGTCAACACAACAATACAATAGTCTGAATTATCGCCTTTCACCACGGCAAATACGTTAAGGTTTTTCTTTTCGTTTATATTTTCCGTGCCTATCTGGGCATGTAAGCTTGCCCCCAAGGGCTCTTCCACACCATATGTTGCCGGATTATAACACAAATCTCTGTAATCATATTCTTTTCTAAATTCCCCAATCAGTCTGACAGCCGACTCGGCGTCGGTATAATTGTCTGTTCCTGCATTCACATCGCCGTACCTCCGACCGATTGTGATTCCTCGATAACCCATGCTAAAAAGATGTTTTGTAACATCTCTCGGTCCTCCAAAAGAATCTATTGCAAAATTCGCCGCATTGTTGCATCGTCCGGCATCGTTACTTAATATATCATCTTTGTAGTCTCTGTATCCATCGGGGTACTCATCACAAAAAGCCATATAAACAGGAAGGTAAAAGCCCCAGGCACTATATGTATCCGTAGCTCCATCACTCAAATAAACATCTTCGGTAGTGTTGTCAAGAACCGCAACAGCAACCTGTCCTTCCAGATTGTTTTCCGCAATAAGTTTGTTAACACTGCCCTCTATGTCAGGTTTTTCAACAACTTCAATCACTTCATCCTCATTTTCTTCTTCATCATCCGGAATCTCGTCAACCTCATCATCCAAAGCCTCATCCTCTGTTTGTCCGAAAGCTTCCTCAAATTCTCTTTCAGAACCGGTGTTCTCATCGGTCTTTCCGGCGATTATGAACCAGGCAACAGCCCCAATTGCCAACAAGGCAATAATCACCAACAAAGCAACAAGACCTTTATTTCCTCCCGTTTTCTTTATCGGAACAGAACCGGAATCAGATTGCGTCACCGGAAAACTTACGACTTCCCCCTGTGTTGGCTGCACATTGCCGTTGCTGTTGTCTGTAAATTCTTTATTGTTAGAATTTTTTGCATTCGATAATGTGTCTGTATTTCCAACGTTCTGTATCGGCTTTTCAGCTTCTGAAAGCACAATTCCGCAAACATGGCAAAACTGTGCATTCTCCTGCAACTGATTTCCGCAATTTTTACAAAACATACAACTTCCTCCTCAGAAAAATATATCTTATATTTTATCACATCACCGAAAAAAAATCAAGGGATGCTGTTCCCAACATCCCTTTTTAAATTTTAAAAACTAATCGTCCAAATCCACTTCCCATTTGAGAATTGTACCGTCTGTCGCATTTACATCTGCTTCATATTCTGCATATCCTTTTTTAAATTCAATTTCATAGAGCCAAACTCCACGGTCGATGTCCAGCTCAACTTTTTCAAATATAACAGCCGATGCCTCAAGCTTTGCCTTTTCAAGAACAATTTCCTTTGCTTTTTCGATTCCGATAAAGTTTTCGTCATAATCAGCTTTGGGTTTTTCTTTATCCGATTCTGACTTTTTATTTGATTCTTCGGTGATAATCACATCTGCATCTGTCACAGTAGTTTTTTTGTTTCTGAGCTCAATCCGCTTGTCTTCCTCAAACCAATAAACATCTTTATCCATCAGCTCGCCGATTGCTCTCACAGGCAGATAAGTTGTACCCTCATAAAGAATTGGATAAACTACCTCACCGTCAACATTTTCGAAAAGACGTTCCTGACCGTCAATAACAATCGTGAAATCCTTTCTCAACTCAGCTTTAATCTTTTTTACCAGATTGTCAGCATACACTCCCACAAACAAAGCTGCAATACAAACAACCGCAACCAACAACAAAACCTTCTTCTTTTTCATAACAACTCATCTCCTTTTTCATATAATCAAAGCGGCTGAGAACATCTTCTCAGCCG
>JAZNLK010000009.1:0-19868 GCA_045579055.1 Clostridia bacterium | reverse complement strand
GTCTTCTGATTCTTGCTGCAGCCGTAGCACCGCCTGCAACTCCTCCAACAATAACTATCTTCATTTTTACACCTCCGATATTTCTTTTAATGCCTTCTTAAACTGGAATGTAAACAGTATTGCCGTAAATGTAACCGCAATAATATCTGCGACGGGCTCTGCCATATAAACCGCCTGCGTTTTATCTGCCAAAAGGCTTGGCATAATGTAAATCAACGGAAGGAGCAATACTTCCGTCACCGGGCATATGCCCTATGTATATGCGGTCAACTATATTGTAAAACATATTAATAAGCTGTGCCACAACCGTCGGGATTGACAGTCTGAACAAAAGCTTACCGATAGGCTCTTTCGCTAAAAACTCTTTCTTGTTATCCATTAAATAAAAACACCTTTTTCATTTATAATTTGTTAATACAAAACTCCATTTGTCAGGAATACTAAAGAGTGTCCTTCCGACGACCTACTTTGATTCCGTATATAATTCCGATAACCGCATAGGGAACCAGAAGTATCAAACAAACCACCGTGGCAATGGGTGGGAGAAAGATACTTCCCAAAAACAGCAGTCCCATAACCACCGTTTCAAAGCCAATGAATCGATGTATCTTACGAGCCTTTTGAGTATCCATATCATGATTCTTGATGTAGTCAAACTTTGGTATATAGTTGCCGATTACAATCAGTATAACCCCAACAATAACCGCCGCCGCTTTTCGCATATCCACATTCCACCCCACAGCATAGCCGAGGGTCAACAGCTGAAGCACAACCGCCATAACAGGGATAATCCATTTTGTGACCAGTTCAAACTTTTTTCGTTCACCATGCTTGTGTGCATTTATGTCATTAATAAAACAGCAAAAGCACTGAAGAACAACCATCAACAAAGGCAACCCAAAAACCGCAAAGCCCTTTGATACAAAGTTGTCGGGATTGTTGTTAACATCAAAATGTATAGCAACCGCATCCGGCAATCTGTTCCACATTACAATGCCCGGAATAATGGCAAGAAGGCACACGCCACATGTAATAAACAACGACTTCCACTTCATAAACTTCATCATTTTGCACCTCCCAAGGTATAAATCCACGCCAACACATCTTCAAAGACAGATGTGTTCAACTGATAGTAAATATAATTTTTGTACTTTTCTTCCGCTATCAAATCCGCACTTTTGAGCTTTGCCAGATGATACGAAACCGTTGCCCCGGTCAGATTAAACTGCTCGGCAATTTCACCGGCTGACTTTTTGCCGCCCTTGAGCATCTGAAGAATATCCCGTCTCACAGGGTCAGATATGGCCTTGAAAGTTTCATTCATCCCCATTCGCTACACCCACCTTTTAAAAGTATTTAGAAATATTTCTAAATAGACTATATCACGTTCTGACCACTTTGTCAATAGATATTTAGATATTTTTCTAAATAGCCGCCCTCAACTCACTTAAACAAAAATACAGCCGGTTATAAAACAGACTGTATTTTCAAAATCAAATTCTTATTTTGGGGAAAATTCGCGGCATTGACAATGGCATCCGAGCACTCAATACTTCTTTTCTCCCGACAAAATCATCATTTTGTCAAGATTGGTTTCAATCTGCGGTCTGACAACCTTTTCCTCCCAGGTTTCGGGGGCAAATTCCTCCACAGAAACCGAAATGGCTTCCTGAGGACATCCCCAGTACTTCAAAAACACCTGGTTTATTTCTTCCACAACCTTCTTCTTTATTTCCTCATCCTTTGGATAAGCTTTGATTGCAATATAGGGCATATTGACACTCCTTTAATAAATATTTTTTCATCATTGTTCAAATTATTAAAATTTCTGTATTTCAAACAGTCTTTTTCATCCATATATGGGGGCAGTCTTCCTCAAATTCAATTTCACCGTATTCCCCGAATCCGTTCTTTTCATAGAACTCCTTCGCCTGCAACTGGGAGTGAAGAGTCAGTTCATCGCCGCCCATATCCAAAACATACTTCCACGCCGCATCAAGCATCAGGCTGCCTAACTTTCTTCCACGGCACTCCTTTCTGACCGCAAGCCTTCCAAGAACATATGTTCCGTTTTTTTCGCTTTCAAAAACCCGACAGGCAGCAACCGCACCGCCATCCTCACGCAACACAAAATGTGCCGCCACATCATCCGTTTCATCATAATCGTACGAAAAGCCCTGCTCCGTCATAAACACTTCTTCACGGACATCTCTCGCATCATCGTGGAAAAAATCATATATCTCAAATTCAATACCGTTATTCATATCTTCCGGCTCCACCGCCTCTCCTTAACCTTTCATTTATTATATACGAATTTACTGTTTTTTTCAATACTTTATCAAAATCCCAAAAACATATAATCACTGTCCGTTTTTACGTACATCCAAACATATATAATCGAGTTATAAAGATAAACAAAAATTTGAAACAGGAGGATAAAGTTATGGGATTTATCGCAGCAGTGGGAATTGCACTTCTTTTCCCTCAGGTTATGAAATCAATAAGCACCACAGGACATCTTGAAAAGAGCGAAAAATAATTAATTTTCACAAAACTCACTTTACTTTTATCACCATCAGAAGGTGATATATTGTCATTCCGAGCGTAGCCTCAGGCGAAGTCGAAGAATCTTAAATGGAAGAAAGATTCTTCACTACGTTCAGAATGACAGTTTGCTTAACTTAATAATTTTGCATTCCTTAATATTATTCGTAATTTTCCTTAACCGCATCTGCCAGAGCACAGATTTCGTCAACAACATTCCGTGGCGAAAGGATTTTTGCCTTGTTCCCGAAGCTCATAATCCAGGAAAGGAACTGTGGGCTCACCGCCACCCTTATGCGGCAAACAAAGTGTTCATCGTCAGTCTTGGCAACAGGAATATCCATTCCGAATCTGTCATAAACCACCCCCACAAGACTGTTGTGGAACTCAACCGAAACCTCGGTTTCCTCGCCGCCGTACATCTGGAACATAGTCTTTGAATACGCCGAAAGGTCAAAGGGCTTTTCGGACATGACACGTTCATCCTCGGTTTGCTGAATCATTTCCATTTTGTCAACACGATAATGAGTATAACTGTCATATTTTGCTTTATACGTAATCATATAATAATTTTCATCATCCCAACTGAGTGCCACGGGGGATTCAGTATAAAATCCGCCATCCTTGCGGTATTCCTTTTCTTTTTTCAGATTAATGTTGAAATATTTGAATCTGATTTGCCTGTTGGCAATTATAGCGTCGTGAATCTTGTCCACATTGTAATAAATCTGCTCGTTCAGGGTCTTGACACGGTTTGTCACAAAAACCTGACGGTGCAGTTTTCGGGCATTTTCGTGGCTTGTGAGCTTCTCAATCTTTGAAATCAAATCCATACTTTTCTTCCGTGTTATGAACTTTGCAGACTGCACACTGTCCACAAGAAGCTTCAATTCAGGAAGTTCAAATTCACGGCTTGCCACATAATAATCAGTGGTTCTGCTCTTTCGGGAACAAATATCAAGCCCGAACAGCTGTAGCTGCTCCAGGTCATCATAAATACTCTTTCTCTCTGCGGATATTCCAACCTTTGACAGTTCCTCAATCATCTGAGGCACGGTCATTGTATGCTCCTCATCAGTTTTTTCCATAAGGATTTTCGCAAGATACATAAGTTTCAACTTCTGCTGTGGCTGTTTCATAAATCAATCGCTCCCTGCTTTCCCAAATTCTGCAAAACTTCTTTCTGATTCCATCTTACCATAAGTATCACAAAAAGAAAAGGAATTTTTCAACATTTGTCTGCCTTTTCCATTTCAGCTATTGATTTTTCGACAAATTTCCTGTATAATTCAATGGAACAAAAAGAATGAGGTAATTCTATGCAAAGCAAAAAATTCAAAATTATATCTTTTATAGTTTTCGTAATAGCAATAATAATGCTGACCGTAATCGTGGTTCCGTTGCTTCGACGTTGCAACAATCCCGCAGAATTCAAGGCATACATCGACAGCTTGGAAAGCTCCGGGTTCTTTATGATGATGTTCATTCAGCTGGCACAGATTGTCGTTGCGCTGATTCCCGGCGAAGTTGTGGAGTTTGTGGCAGGAACGCTCTACGGTTGGCTTGGTGGACTTCTGTTCTGCCTTGCAGGAATCGCAATAGGTCAAACTGTTATATTCCTGATTGTACGTTACCTTGGAAAGGATTTTGCCCAGAAACTGGCAGGGAGCGACACTTTCAACCGATTCAAATTCCTTCAGGACGAAAGCAAGCTGAAAACCGTAGTTTTCTTTCTATTTTTCATCCCCGGAACACCCAAGGACTTACTGACCTACGTTGTTCCCCTTACAAAAATCAGTCTGAAAAGCTTTTTGCTCATTTCCATTGTTGCCCGAATCCCCTCGGTTATCTCCTCCACCTTTGCCGGAGACGCCTTTTCGGAACAGAACTACCTTGTTCTGATTATAGCATACTCGGTTATCCTGATTTTTTCAGGAATCGGAGTTCTTGTTTACCGTCTGTGGTCAAAAAAACGCGAGCAAAGAAAACAAATAACAAATCCTGCCAAGTAACCCGGCAGGATTTGTTTGTATAGACTGAAAATCTTTGATTAATATATTATTTCATCAAAAGTTTTATTCAGGGATTGTTCTTGCTTCAAATTTCGCCCGAGATTCCGGTGTGATATAGATTTCAAACCCCTCCTTTGCCGCTCCATCGACCGTCACTTTCCGTATGTGCATATCATCCACATAATCCGCATAAACCACTGTATTTCCTTCAGGCACAAACACATCCGCTGTTTTCTCCGCACGAAACAGTTCATGTCTTCGCGCGTTATATTCTTCCTTGCGGTAGGCGTGTTCATAGGATGTAAGCAAATACCAGGCACCCTCTTCAAACACATCCCCCTCTGTCAAAGTTAGCTTATCAAGAATTCGCAAGCCCTTTGGTTTCCATACTGTTCCCGGGTTCAACTCTTCATCACTTTCAATAACCTTGACATTTGACAAATCAATATCAAACCAATACTCAAAGCTGGTCATGCCTTCCCTGGTATCTCTGTAATCAGTATAAGAACATCTTATTTTCACAGGAACTTTTGGATACTCATCAATCAGACTAAGCAAAACTTCTTTAGTGTGTATTTCCTCATACCATCCAACAATATATCCAGCCACCTCTTCACCGTTTTTATCAAGAAAATCAAAGCTGAGAATATACTCGTTCATCTGAACATCGTTGGAGACAAGACTTTCAGGAAAATCCCATGTGATTGACAAATCATCATGAATCACAATATTTTCCGGTTTAATCTCGGTTGAAATCGTCTTTGTTGGTTCTTCCTCAGACCATCTGTTCATATGCCAATCCACATAACGGCAGGGTTCATCAATATATCCGCCCACCATGTGACGGCAAAACAGTGCCTTGTGAAGCAGTGCATAAAACTCCTGTCTGGGAATGCTTTCTCTTGCTTTTGCGCAAAAAGCTTTCTTGTCATAAGCTTTATCCGCTTTTTTCGTAACTGCATTGTAAATTCTCTGTGTCAGCTCAAACTCTGATGCAACATCATAAAGAATCTCTCGGTCAAGCTGTGTCAGGTAATCATAACTTACGATGCAACCATCCGAATTATCCAGATACCTCACCAGATAAAGAAACGCCCCGTAACGGGTCAGATTTTCATCAAACCTTATGTTTTCAAACTCCTCGGAGGGCACAATGGGGTTGTTTAACCCTTTTTCCATGGTAAGCAAAAGCTTTTTCCTTTCATCAGGAATGCCGTCCAGCTTTTCAAGCTCCGTACCTTCATACCATTCTTTGAGGTTCACATCTCTGCTGAATGTACTGTATTTTTTCAAAATATTGAACGTCTCCTCAAGAGAAATATAGCCACCCTTTCGGAAGTCCTCAGCATCAACAATTCCAAGCTCCACCAAAAGTTCAGGGGTTGTTTCCTCAAAATACAAAATCTCTTTTTCGCCTCTGTCTTCTTCATAAAAACGCCAACTCATCACAATCATTTCCTCATGGCTGATTGTTCCCTGGGGAATAATTTCATCATTGTTCAAAACGCTCGCAAAAGGTTCACAATTCCAAAGCTTTTCCACAGAATCCTTTGCCCACGGAGAAATCAGATTTCTGTCAGCATATTTCCCCAAATCCGCTTCCGAGGTTTTGTACCCTATTTTTTCAAACAGTCTGCAAAGCATAACAGCCGCTTCTTCACGAGTAATGGGTCTTTCGGGTTCAAATTTTGTTTCGCTGACTCCCTTTATCACTCCCATTGAACAAACGCTTTCAACCGCTCCGTATGCGACAGTATCTTCAAAACATTGCCACTTACCGTAATCCGGCTGAATTTCTGTATACTTTTCACTTCCGTCTGTCAGTCTGTAATAAATGTCAAGCAAATATGAACAGAACTCCTCACGGGTCACCGCATCCTGAAAGGAATCGAAACCCCATATACTGACAATGTTTGCAGTATCTGCATCCCGTATTTCTTCCTGTGCCCACTCGCTTGCACTCTCGTAACTTCGGTCAATGGCAAAAACACTCCCCTGACACAAAAGCATTACCATGCACAAGCTTAGCACCAGCAGTCTTTTCATTCCGTTCACTCCTTCTTTGTTTATACCCTTTCAATTTAAACATAGCATAATACTTTTTATAAGTCAAGCACACCCACATTACATATTTTTTACAATTGTATAACAAAAAAAATCCTTCGCTCCGCTCAGGATGACTTTGTTTTGTCATTCTGAGCAAAGCGAAGAATCTTTAAATATAATTCTAACTAAACTGCGAATTATAAAGTGTGCTGTAAAAACCGCCCTTTGCCATAAGCTCATCGTGGTTGCCCATTTCGGTTATATTTCCGTCCTGAAGCACCATAATTGTGTCCGCATTCTGAATTGTGGAAAGTCGGTGAGCAATGACAAAGCAAGTTCTGTCCTTCATAAGCTCATTCATTGCTTCCTGAATCTTTATTTCCGTTCGGGAGTCAACATTTGAAGTTGCTTCGTCAAGAATCAGCATTTCCGAATCGGAAATCATCGCTCTGGCAATGGTGATAAGCTGCCTTTGACCCTTGGAAATGTTTATACCGTCATCAGTAAGCACCGTATCGTAACCATCGGGCAGGCTTTCAATAAATCCGTCAATTCTTGCCGCCTTTGCGGCTTTTTTCACTTCTTCAAGGGTTGCACCCTCTCTGCCATAGGCAATATTCTCAAAAATCGTGCCCTTAAACAGCCAGGTATCCTGCAAAACCATAGTATACGCACGCCGCAAGGATTCACGTGTTACCTTTCGCACATCCTCGCCGTCAACCGTAACTTTACCCCCTGTCACGTCATAAAAACGCATCAGCAGACTGATTATGGTTGTCTTTCCCGCACCTGTGGGTCCCACAATGGCAACGGTCTTGCCCGGCTGTGCCGCAAGAGAAATGCCGTGAAGAATTTCCTTGTCGGGGGCATACCCGAAGAATACTTCCTCAAAATCCACCCTGCCCTCAATATCTTTCAGAACAACAGCATCTGTCGCATCCTCTTTTTCAGGCTCTTCATCAATGATTCTGAACACACGTTCAGCCGCCGAGAAGGTGGACTGGAATTCGTGAATTATGTTTGCGAATTCGTTTATCGGTCCTGCAAACTTCCTTGAATACTGAACAAACTGTGCAACTCCGCCCAAGGTGATAAAGAACATTGACCCTGCCGCAACCGCTCCGTTCTGAGTGTAATAATAAAGCACACCGCCCAGAATCATAACAAGGGATATTGACAGATTGTTGATGAATCCCACATACGGTCCCATTGTGCAACCATAATAGTCCGCATCATATGACGCATTCATAGCATCGGTATTCTTCCTGTTGAATCTGCCGCTGATTACATCCTCACGTTCATACGCCTGAATTGTGCGACAACCTGTGAGCATTTCTTCCGCATAACCGTTAAGCTCACCAAGCTTCCGTGACCGCTTGCTGTAAAGGGGTCTGACCTTTTTCGAACGGTATTTCGTGAAAATAACCGCAATGGGAACCGTAATCAAAAACACCAATATAAGCGGCTTTGAAATGTTCCACATAAAGATAAATGAACCCACAACAGTATAGATACTGGTCATAATCTGCACCACATCGTGAGAAAGTGTTCCGTTTATGGTGTCAATATCGTATGAAATACGGCTGATTATGTCGCCCGTTGCCGTTGTATCAAAATACCCAACAGGCAGGGTCAGGAGTTTTTCAAAAAGCTGTTTTCTCATTGTGTAAACAATCTTCTGGCTTATATATATCATCAGAACAGCCATTCCGTAGGATAAAACTGCCGACATAACATAGCAGACAATCATCTTCACCACATTTGCCTGAACAGCCGAAAAATCCACGCCCCCCTTTGCGGTTATGGCATCAATAGCCTCCCCCGAATACAGGGGGCCAAGAAGTGACAGCTGATTGGACAGCAAAGTGAGAAGTATTGCCGGAATAAACAAATACCAATATGCAAGGATATACTTTGAAAGTCTTTTCATTATTCCCTTGTTATCTCTTTTCTTTCCCATATCCGGGGCATCGGGACGCATTGCACCCCTTCCTCCCGGTCCGCCTGGTCCTCTATTCAACGAAAGCACCTCCCATCTGGGAATCACTTATTTCACGGTATTCCACACAAGACTCCATAAGTTCATCGTGAGTTCCTGCACCGATTATCCTGCCCTCATCCAAAACAAGAATAAGTCCGCAGTCCTTCACCGAGCTGACACGCTGTGCAACAGTGATAACCGTGGTGTTATGCAGTTCCTCATCAAGTGCCCGCCTGAGTGCCGCGTCGGTCTTATAGTCAAGTGCCGATGAACTGTCATCAAGAATCAGAATCTCCGGTTTTGCCGCCAAGGCACGTGAAATCAGCACACGCTGCTTCTGACCGCCCGAAATATTGGTTCCGTGTTGCGAAAGCATACGTCCGTAGCCTTCCTCTGTGCCATCAATAAACTCCGCAGCCTGAGCCGTTTTTGTTGCTTCCTCCAATTCTTCACGGGGAATATCACGTCCAAAGGAAATATTCTCCCCAATGGTATCCGCAAACAAAAAGTCATACTGAAGAGCAGAGCCAAACATCTTGTAAAGTCTGTCAGCAGGAATTGTGCGGATATTTTCGCCGTTTATGTATATTCCGCCCTTGTCGGTGTCATAAAACCTCAGGAGCAACCGAACAAGAGTGGATTTTCCCGACCCTGTTGCACCGATGATTCCCAGGGAACCACCCTTTGGAAGCTCAAAGGAAATATTTTCAACATTATTTTTCTTTCCCTTGTAGGAAAAGCTTACATCTTCAAAAACAACGTGTGAATCAGTTTTCTTGTCGGGATAGTCCGACTTTTGCTCAACCACGATATCAGGCTCGGCATTGATAACCTCCGCAATACGGTTTGCGGACGCGGCACACTTGGTGTACATAACAAACATACGTGTAACCGCCATCATTGACATTGAAACGTGGGTAAAATACTGCATAAAAGCAATAATTGTTTCAGGATTTGAAGTTCCCTGAGAAACTCGCCATGCCCCAAAGGCAATAACACCAACACTTCCGATGTTCATAAGCATTGTCATGATGGGATTAACCGAACCCATAATGATTCCGGCACGTTTTTCGTCCCTGACCAGATTTTTGTTCACCTCATCATACCGACGTTTTTCGTAGCCAACCTTGGAAAGAGCCTTGATGACACGTATTCCCTGAGAATCCTCACGAACAACACGCACCATTCCGTCCACCGACTTCTGAACCTTTGTATAAAGAGGAACACCCCTTCTTGAAATAAAGAAAACCGTAACAAAAATAAAGGGGAGTACCGAAATCATAACCAGCGAAAGGGAAGCGTCCATAAACAAAGTGATTCCGATGCCGCCAATAAGCATAATAGGTGCACGAACACCCATTCGTTGAACCATATTAAAGAAATTATAAACGTTGTATGTGTCGGAAGTTATGCGAGATTCAAGAGACGGTATGGTGAACTCATCAGTCTGACGAGCCGAAAGTCTTAGAGTTTTTTCAAAAAGCTCACGGCGCATATCCTCCGCAAAGCCACGGGCAACCCATGCCGCCATACGGTTAGCAATTACGTTCAGCACGCAGGCAAGAAGAGAACAAATAACCATAACAACGCCCCAGAACACAATATCCGAAACCTGTGTTCCCAGAACGTTTCCGAGAATATGACTGAGAATATACGGAAGCATCAGTTCCGCAAGAGTTCCCATTATTTTGATAAAAAGTCCAAGACCCATCCGCCCGTAAAAAGGCTTCAGATACTTTATAACCGTCCTCACTTTGCATTTCTCCCTAAACCAGTCTTACTATCTGTAATATTTTATCACTCAAAAAAACCAATGTCAACAATTTGAGAATTTATTAAATTTTTATTAACATTTTATTCCTTGACACAACAGATAATCGCTGATAAAATTAATATATATTATTTTTTCGGGAGGCAGAATAATGAATTTTCTTGAACTGGCTGAAAAACGGTACTCCGTACGCAAATTCAAAGCAGAACATTTGAAACAATCTGAAATCGACAGCATATTGAAGGCAGGTCACCTTGCCCCCACAGGCTGCAATTATCAACCCCAGAGAATACTGGTACTGAACAATGATGAAACAATTTCAAAGCTGAAGAACTGCACCAAGTGTCATTTTGATGCACCAACAGCAATGCTCATTTGTTGCAATATGGACGAAACCTGGACACGCCCCTATGACGGCGCAACAAGTGCCCCTGTTGATGCCTGCATTGTCACAACTCATATGATGCTTCAGGCGGCAGATATGGGAATCGGCTCAACCTGGGTTATGCACTTTGACCCAAAGGCAATGTGCGAAGCCTTCAACATTCCCGAAAACTTCCGACCGGTGGCTCTGCTTGTTATGGGCTATGCGGCTGACGATGCAAAACCCATGGCTCTCCACAGCCAATACCGCCCAATGGACGAAGTGGTTTTTTACGACACATTTTAATAATTTTCATACTATGAAAAAAAAGGTTGCAATCTCAAAATAATGATGATATAATAGTTTTGCTACACTTATAATATTATTGTTATACAAAAACCTTATAAAAGGAATATTTTGCACACACAGAGACACGCTATTAAAAAAAGGCGTGGCTCTTGTTTCGGCATACTCTGTGTGAACGCAAATTTTGTATGACAAAAGTGTAGCAACTTTTCGAAACGGAGATACTCGCTTTTTTACGTGCAGCTCCTTTCGGAAGTTGCACGTTTTTTGTTATCGGAGGAAAATTTTATGAACGTAAAAACCGAACTTGTGAAAAAATATATCGCATCAAGAATCTGCGACCATATGGACGACATTATCCAATTTGATGCCAACGAAATTGCTAACACAAAAGCAATTGAAATATTGCAGGAAATTCAAAATGTTCTGCAAAGCGATATGGATGATTTTGAAACGGTTGAAGAAATTGTATGTATTTTTGAGAAAAATAGTCTTGATGCAGGAGTATGTCACGATTTTTGATAATTTATCACTTTACGCAAAAACGTATGATAAGCCCACGGCATTCGCCGTGGGCTTTGAACTGCTGACAAACTCATCAGTCTGTCATTCTGAGCGTAGTCGAAGAATCTTACACTCTTATACGCCTTCAAGATGCTTTATGTATTCTTCACTATGCCACCTCTGACCGAGGATTCATAAGAGAAATTTTCCAATCAGAGCCTTCCTTTTTGAGTTGAATAACAACAAACAACTCTTTTTGCTGATTGTCGGCACCAAAACTCGCATTCAGCTTCATATTGCCATAAACCTCAGCAGTTTCACCGTTAATTTCAATTCTTTCGGTTTCAAACTTAATCAGTTCACCTTCAATAATCTCTGCACTGAGTCCAAACATCATCGGCATAATTGAACTTATGTCAAAGTCAGCCAACTCACCCACAAAGCTCATTGCACCTTCCATTATCTGTCTTTGCTGTCTGCTGAGGTGATCCATCATACCCTCAAAATCGCCACCGTTGTAACATTCAAAAAATCCCGTAACTGTGTCACGTATCATTTCCTCATCCGACTTTTCGCCCAGACACCCTGTAAAGCACGCCACAACCAACATAACCGCTACCATTGTCATTAAAAATCTTTTCATTTTTTTGCACTCCTCTTTCGTTGTTTTCTGTATCATATTATATCACTTGTTTTGTGAAAAAAAAGTGAAAATAGCGTGAAACAAACGTGAAAAAACAAAAATTTTTAACTTAAATATACAGCAACATCTTCACCGCTCCCAACAGCTCCGTAAGCTTGTTTGCTTTTTTGATTGCCTTCAGAATCTTTTTTTCATCAGGGAATGTCCACATTATGTACATCCAGATTTCTTTCAGTTTGTGAAGGGTATAGACCTCAGAGCCAAGAACCTCAAGATACCTCTCCGCAAGAAGGTTGGTGAACTCCACCAATTCCTCTGCCGCCAAAGGCTTTCCGCCTTTAATTTCCCTGAAAATCGCAGGATTCGCAACTGCACCCCTGCCAATCATAACCTCCGAAAGTTCAGGGTAATTTCTCCCTATCCGTGCCAGCCCTTCTACCGAAAAAACATTCCCATTATAGCAAAGCCTGTTTGCAGATTTTTTATACGCATTTTCAAAAACCGTCATATCGGGGTCTCCGTTATAGAATTCACTTCTTGTTCTGGGATGAACAATAAGCCTTTCCATGGGATACTTATTATAAATTTCCAGCAACCGTTGAAATTCTTCGTGAGCCAGAAACCCCGTTCTGGTCTTCACCGAAACCCTGAGACTGCTTTTTTCAAAAACTTCACCCAGAAATCTGTCAAGCTCGTCAGGAAAACGCAAAAACCCGGAGCCTCGGTTTTTCTTGACCACCGTCCCCGAAGGGCAACCCAGATTTATATTAACCTCGTCATAACCCAACTCCGTTATCATCTTCTCGAACTTCAGGAATGAGTCAGCACGGTTGGTCAGCACCTGGGGAACAAGGATTTCAACCCGATTCTTTTCCCGAACAATATCCCTCAGACTTTTTATGCTCAGCCGTTCATTGTCGCTGGGAGTAATAAAGGGAGCATAATATCCGTCGCAACCACCAAAAACCTCTGCGTGGGTATTTCGGTACGTATACGTGGTTATCCCCTCAAGGGGTGCAAAATACAATTTCATAAATTCAATTTCCTTTTCCGTCATTTTCAAAAAAGGAGCCGTCATTCCGACAACTCCCTTAAATTATCTGTAAACACCTTTAAGAAACACTTTTGTCTCATCGGTTGTTATGCACATATTAACCGCATCAAGATAGAATTCCGGATGGTTTGCACATTGAATAAAATACTCACCCGCTCCGCACTGAGTCACCTTCCACAGATATCCGTCAAAGCCACTCTTTTCCCAAATTCTCAGCGGTCTGCCTTCCTCATATATTGAAGTCTTCACCTCAAGAGGTGTCTGCATATCGGCAAAATTATAAATCTCATAAATACCCTTTTCCTCGTCAACCGTGTCAAAAATCCACGCAGAATCAAAATCGGCATCAGTCTTTCCCCGAAGCCCACCATCATCAAGGCTCATATACTTTCCGTTGTTTCCGCTGATTGTGTAAATGTTTTTATCAAAAATGTTAACATTTTCACTGAACATATACACCTTTTGAGAAGGATCCCAGATAACCTCACAGTTGCAAAGCTCCGCCACCGACCGAAGGGGAATAAACATTCTCGAAGACATAATAACCGTCGGTGCCGAAAGCTGAACCGTTTTTCCGTTCACGACACAAACATCGGAATTTTCCTTTATCTTCATTCTTGTTCCGTTATAGGTAATAATCGCAGTGCGCGTTCCGTTATCCCAGCCCACATCTGCCCCAAGATACTCACAAAAGTATCTCAAGGTCACGAAAGTATGTCCGTCAAGAAGCACCGGCGGCAAATCAAAAGTCAGCTGCTTTCCGTCCATAAACACGGTCAACACACCGACCGAAAATTCGCCGTCTGATGACACAACCACATTCCGCCTGTCGCTTCTGTATTTGATTCCGTACTTTTCAGCAATTACACGTGCAACATAGGCGCCTTGCGACAAATCATCAACCCTTGCCACGCCTTCACTGAACCCATAGGTTTGCACATTCCCGGTGGACAGCGACCTGATTTCAAGAATAATATCGTCAAAAAGTCCGGCATTTTCACAGGCAAAAATAAGAGCCGAACCAACACCTTCTCTTACCTGAAGTTCAGGAACATCAACCTCGCCACGTTCCCAACGGGCAAGCAAAACCGCTGTTCCGTTTGTTTCAATCCCGTCACCCGGCAACAAAATCTCGTTTACTCCGTCCCTTGAATATGACCATCCGGAAAAAATATAACCGTCCTTTTTGGGGACAATCTCCGAAACTCTGACCTCGCCCGCCTCTGCCGGCTGTGCCGGAAGAACATTTACCGGTCCGTCCATATACAAAATCTTTGGGGGATTTTCCGCCTTCCATACGGCATACAAAGCAACAGACGAAGAAATATCCACCGTCTCCCCCGGTTGAATAATGTCATCATTGACATAATCCTGTTCCGCAAAGGACCAACCCAGGAACATATACCCATCTCTTGCAGGTCGTGTTTTGCTGATGCTCACCTGGCGAACTTCTTCGTCGCCGTCGACAACGGTATCTTTGACAACATAATCACACCCGGTGTTATAGCTGACAATATAGGCTCCGTCTTCGGTCTCCCGTGCAAAAGTCGGGATTCCGGAAAGCATAAAAAACAAAGTCAAAACTGCACAAATTGCTTTTTTCATTATCATTCCTCATTAAGCCATTCCAGAAGCTGCTCAGGAGAAACAGCATCGTGGATATTATATCTGTTCAGCGAATACAAACTGTTTTTGTCGTTCTTGACAATATAATTTGTACCCACAGAAGTTGCAAAAGTAACTCTGATTCCGTTTTTCTTCATCACAAGCTCAACCAGTCCGTTGTATCTTCCGCTGGGATAAGCCGCCCCGATAACAGGCTGACCAAACCCTTTTTCCATAAGAGTTTTGTTTATAATGATATCGTTTTCAAGAGCAAACAGGTATTCTCTGAGACTTTCGTTCTCAAGCTGCAAGAGGTTTTCTCTCACAGCATTTCCCGACTCCCACTGTCGCCATTGATGCATATCATATGTGTGACTCTGCACCGAAATCAGTCCCGTTTCAATCATTTCTTCCGCTTCCGCATATCCGAAATGCGGTGTAATGGGATTCCCCGTTTGTTTGTAAGTGTCCTTCCCCACCGAAATACCTATGGCAAAGATGGTCGCCTTGAAACCGTATTCCTTCAAGGCAGGGAAGGCATTCAGATAATTATCCGTATATCCGTCGTCAAAGGTGATACACACGGGCTTTTCAGGAAGAGCCTCACCGTTGTCCACATAGTCAACAAGCTCAGCCAGAGAAACCGGTGTGAATCCGTTTTCCTTCATTATTTCAAGCTGTTTTCTGAAATTCTCTTCCGTGATTGTCAGATCATCCACATCTTCGTCAACACAGTGATACATAAGAACCGGAAGTTTAACCGTCTGACGGCTGTCTTCTCCGGCAAAAACCGTAATCCCCGAAAAAAGGCTTATCAATAAAAAGCAAAGAAATGCTCTGAATTTCATATTCCGTCACCTCTAATCATTCTGTTTGAACACAAGTCTCTTGCTTGCCACATAGTTAAGTAAAATAACAATAATGGTTGCACACACCTTTATAAAAGCTTCGTGCTCAGTAAGCATAAACAAGTCCACCGTCACAACCATAATGACAACCTCAACCGAACCCGAAAGCAGACGGCAGGAAACAAAGGAAACAAATTCCATAAACAGCTCCAGCCGACGGCTGCGTTTGGTATGGAATACAAAAAACTTGTTGGTAATATATGCCACCAAAATAGAAACGCACATAGCAACAAAAGCACATATTGCCGTGGAAAGCTTCAAATTTGCCAGCAAAAAATATGTCCCGAAGTTTGATAATACCGTTGGTATACCGCTCAATCCGTACATTATTAATTCATGGTGTTTTTTCAAAAAAGATTTCATACGTGTTCCTCTCAGTCCAAATCGGATGCAAAAACTTCATCCATACCATATTTCAAAGAACCCTCATAGTTTCACCTCGGAAAGCACCCTTCTCAAAAGTCACTTCCCATACGCCATAGCCTCCGGGGCACTGCCCCGAAAACACAAAATCTTAGCTTATATTATATCACCAAACACCAATCTTGTCAATCTGACAAAATATCCCTGCCGCAATCAATCGCTCAAAATCCATATCTATATATTTAAACAAACATCCACCGAACCAGTCATGTGGTTTTCTGCATATAAAATTCGGCACAGCCAATGACTGTGCCGAGTATATTCACACTAATTCGCCGTGTTGGGACGTGCCGCCTCAAGCTGTGCCGGGAATCCGCCCAGAATGGCATTCTGTAGTTCCTGACTCAGCTCAACCTTCCATGCATCTCCGACTTTTTTCACATTGACCGTAACCTGATTGGTTGCAACAGGAAGACCTTCCTTTGCGATTTCCGCTTTAAACACTTCATCAACCCGTGCATCCATCTGTTCATCGGTGATTTTGCCTTCCATATATTCATTCATAACAATCATGGTACACTGCCCGAAAACCCCCATAAGGTCAACCGTGCTTATGTCAGCAACAATCTCCACCTGCTCGCCACTCACTTTCGTCACCGAAACCATATTATAATCAAGTCCGGACAACGCTGCCGTCACAGCCGCATCCGAAACCTCTGCTTCTTCACTTCCCACCGGACACACCATTTCTGCACTGCTGTACTCCCCGGCAGTTTGCATATCAAGCTTCTTGAGTGCATCCATAAACCCTGCAAAAGCGGCTTTTGCAGACTCCTCTACATTCACCTTTGCGCCGTTCCCCCCACATCCCACAAAGGAAACCGCCAAAACAAGTACCAACAAAAAACTGAAAAACCTTTTCATACCAAATTCTCCTCAATTATTTATTTCAAAAATAATATCATAATTACACTTAATTTGCAATAGAAAGCAAAAATATAATCCTCTGTAATTCATCAAATTTTTCCAAACATATTGACAAATCCATACTTTTCATAGGATAATATAAGAACAAACTTCCACGAAAGGCAGGGATAGGAAATGCACAAAAAATGGGACGATTATTTTTCAAAGCCCAACCGTGCCCACAAGATTTTTGTGGCAACTGTTTTTATGTTTCTTTTCCTTGCGTTGGAAACAATTTTTTCCTGTACGGTTGCAACATACAGCAACGGTCATATGATTTTTTACATCGAGCTTTCGATTAAAAAGATTCTGTGCTTCTTCATCTACCTTTCAACAACTGTTCTTGTCGCCTCGGCTGTGCGTTACAGGCTCTTGCTCATACCCGACTTCTTTTTGCTGATAATCAAGGTTTATACAGCCGCAACAGCTTTCTCAGCATTATCCGCTGCCGATGCAGACTTCCTTTCACAGCTTGAAACCGCCATCGAAAGCTTGCTGTTTTCGCTGTTTCTCGCCACAATGCTGATTGGCAAGCTGTTAAAGCACCATCCGTTGCTTTTATCCACAAGCCCCTTTATCGGTTTATGGGCTTTGGTGCTTTGCTTCCCATTTACCCTCGGCTTCGAAATCGCAAAGCTGGTAACAGTGCTCGGCACTCCGGGCACACATTCAGGCATAGCTCTTTTCAATTTCTTTAAAGGCACCGTTCACGAAATTCTGCTGGATATTCCTTACGCCTTGCTGATAATCACAATGTACTTCGTACCCGAAAAAACCTTCAAGGCATTCCGCAATCATCTTCTGCATTACGACAAGGAATAAACAACTACAGAACCCTAAAGCAATTCAACCGAAATATCACGTCTTCTGTTATATGAATAATCCTGAATGCCTGCGGCACTGAGGACATAATCAATCCGTTCTTTATAGCCGTTTCCCGTTTTGGTCAGAGCAAGTCTTCCAAGCCCTCCGGCAACAATAACTGACTGCTCCTTAACCGAAAAACTTCTGACGCCCATATTTTCAAGAATCTGCTCCACATAAGCCTCGGCAACATTAATTATGCGATCATAAATACCTCCGATAACCGACCAATGAAGATTATCCGCACCCTCAGAGCGAAGCTTTGAACCGATTTCACCAACAGCTTCAAAAAGTCTGTCAAGACACATTCTGGGGTTATCCTCGTTGCTTGCCATAACTTCGTCAAAGCTTTCCTTCCACTCGGCTTCAAGCTGTTCAACAACAACATCAAAAACCTCTTCCTTGGACTTGAAGTAATAATAAAACAACCCAACCTCACAGCCCACTTCACGTTGGAGAGTTCTGATTGTCACGCCGTCAAAACCCTTTTCAAAAAACATCTTTCTTGCCACAGCAATAATCTCATCCTTTTTACCGCCGCTGATTATTGGTTTTCTTCCCATAACTTCATCACCTTTTCAAAGTTTCTTATTTTCATTCTAACACAATAAACGCCAAAAATCAATATATTTTTGAACAATGTTCAATTTTTTTATTTCTTGACATAAGTCTACATATATAGTATACTTTTCACAGTAAAGGAGCTGTGATTATGACAACGAAAAATTTTGAAACCCTGAAAAACCTTCTGGACGGATTTCTCAAAAAAGGTCTGCCCGGATTTGATTTTATACTGTACCACAAAGGCGAATGTATCTTCCGTCATATGAACGGATATTCAAGCATAGAAGAAAAAACACCTGTGAACGGAAAGGAACTTTACAACATCTATTCCTGTTCAAAGCCAATCACCGCAACAGCTGTGCTGATGCTGGTTGAGCAAGGAAAGCTTTCCCTCGACGCCAAGCTTTCCGACTATATCCCCGAATACGGACAAATGTACATCAAGGATGCCAAAATCGAAGCAAGCAACACAGATGGCAGATGGGACGGTGAGGGAAGTTCCGATTCACCGGCAAAGAATCTCCGCCCCGCAAAGAACCCTATTATCATTCGTGATATGCTTTCAATGAAGGCAGGCTTTTCATACGAATATGACGCACCGTCAATCAAAGAATGCTATGCCGAAACAGACGGCAAATGTCCCACCCTTGAGGCAATCAAAGCCTTTGCAAAAGAACCTCTTCTCTACGAACCCGGCGAGGGGCACGCATACAGCCTTGCCCACGATATTCTCTCGGCAGTTGTGGAAGTTGTAACAGGTCAGAAATTCGGCAAATTTGTGAAGGAAAACATCTTTGACCCCTGCGGAATGACAAACACAACCTTCAACCTCCCCGACGAAAGGCTTGAAGAAGTTTGCGAACAGTATGTTTTCAACAAGGAAACCAACACTCCCGAAAACTGCGGAAAGGCAGTCCAGCACTTCAAGTTCGGTAGCGAACACGAAAGCGGCGGTGCAGGCGGTATCTCAACAGTTGAGGACTACATAAAGTTTCTGGAAGCACTCCGCACAGAAAAGCTCATATCAAAAGAAACTCTTGATATGATGACAACACCCCAAACCACCGATGAACAGTATAAGAGCGACCTTTACGGCTACGGTCTTGGTGTCCGTTGTCCAAAAGCAGGCAGCACAGCCACCGACTTTGGCTGGGGCGGTCACGCAGGTGCATACCTTGCCGTTGACCGTGAAAACCAATTTTCCTTCTTCTACGCTCAGCACTGTGTTGGCGTTCCCGGCATTACAATCAATGAAGCCGTACCCATGGTTAGAGAAATTCTCAGGAACAATTAACCCGACCAACACACTGTCATTCCGAATGTAGTGAAGAATCTTTCCCCAACCACCACATTCGTCATTCTGAGCGAAGTCG
>JAZNLK010000008.1:0-3935 GCA_045579055.1 Clostridia bacterium | reverse complement strand
CCTGCGGCGAGCGGCGAAGCCGCTTTGTTCATTATAAGGAGAAATGGATTATGATTTATTCTTTGAAGTCATCATTTTTTAAAAGTGAATTGCTTTTTGACAGGGCTTATATGAGCTATCTGGAACAGTTTTTGCTTGAGGGTGAAGAAATTATAAAGTCTATGTCACCGTACAAAAGCGGTGAAGTTGTTGCGTGGTTTACAAATAAGAGAATTATTTTCACCTCGTCACCTGCTGAAATGAGTGTTCCCGGAAATATATGGGAAATTGAGTTTTTGCCATACAAGAGCATACAAAGGTATTCTTTTTTGGACGGAAATACTTCCGATTCGTTTAAGATTGAGCTGTTTATTTCGGATAAACTGGATATTTCGTTTTTTGCGGATAACCCGGACGAGGCGAAGGGTCTTGTGAGCTTTTTGGGGGAAAGATGCAGTTTGCTTTAATGGGAATGAAAATGGAAAATTGTAAACAGTTGTGGAGCGGTTTAAACCGACTCCACTTTTTTTTATCAAACACGGCATATTCTATCAAAAAGAACATACTTGACGGAATGCAACTCTTATGTTAAAATCAAAGCAGTATATTATGTTTTTGCCGAAAGGTGTTTTCAGATGAAAGATAAAGCAACATTAAAATGGATATACGGACATTCAAAAAAGCAAATATGGACGGTGATTTTGCTTGCTGTTTTGCGATGCAGTCTTACGATTTTGGGCGTGACTTTTGCTCTTGTTTCGCAGGACGTTATTGATGCCGCTTTCGGTAAGAATTTTGACGGTATGGTTCGGTTTGCCACATATTTGCTGATTATTATAGTATCTCAAATTTTGATACGGCTTGTGGGTCAGGCTATTGAGGCACACGTGGGTGCCAGAATGAACCTGAACCTGAGAAACAAGGTCTTTGGTGCAATCCTGAAAAAGGATTATTCCTCTGTGACGGCATACCACAGCGGTGATTTGCTTACACGGTTAAATAATGATATATCTGTCATAACAAACGGAATTCTTGCGTTGATTCCCAGTGTCCTTGCCATTGTGGTTGGTCTCGTTTATGCGATTATCGCCCTGACTCGTCTTGACAGGAACTTTGCGTTTATTTTCTGCTTTGGCGGAATTCTGATATTGATTGTTATTACAGCTTTCCGAAAGGTTCTCAAAAGAACTCACAAACGTGTTCAGGAAACGGAAGGGAAGGTTCGTTCCTTCCTTCAGGAAACTATCGGAAGCTTGCTTATGGTGAAGGTTTTCGGTATTGAAAAGAAAATATCCGAAAAGGCTTACGACCTGCAAGAAGAAAACTACAAAGCACAGATGACAAGGCGTAATCTCACCATTTTTTCCACCTCCGGGCTCAGTATGGTTTTCAGTCTCGGTTCACTTTATGCTCTGGTCTGGAGCTCGTACAGGCTGTATCTCGGAACAATTTCTGTTGGTGCGCTGACTGCGATTATACAGTTGGTAAACCAGATTCAGACGCCTTTTGCCAGCCTTTCGGGGGTTGTTCCGCAGTACTATTCAATTGTTGCTTCGGCTGAAAGAATTATTGAAGTGGATGGTCTTCCTGATGAACCCGAAGACCACGAAACTCTTGATGCGGAAAAGGAATATAACCGTCTCAGAAAAATGGTGTTTGAAAATATTTCTTTTGGCTATGGCAGGGACATTGTTCTTGAGGGTGCTGATCTTGTTATTGAAAAAGGGGATTTTGCGGTTATTGCCGGAATTTCGGGTATCGGGAAAAGTACACTTATAAAGCTTCTTCTTGGCGTTTTTACCCCCCAAGAGGGCAGGATTTATCTGGATATGGGTAATGAAAAGCTTGATGTGGGTAAGTTTTCGAGACCGCTGTTTTCATATGTGCCGCAGGGAAACCTTTTGCTTTCGGGAACAATCCGTGAAGCTGTTTCCATAGTCAAGCCCGACGCAACGGATGACGAAATTATGAATGCGGCACGAATCAGTTGTGCTGATGAGTTTATCGGCAAGCTTCCTGAGGGGCTTGACACCCGAATCGGTGAGAAGGGTGCAGGACTTTCGGAGGGACAGGTGCAGAGACTGGCGGTTACACGTGCAATACTTTCGGATGCACCAATTATTTTGCTTGATGAAGCCACTTCGGCTTTGGACGAGGATACGGAACTGAAGCTTTTGCAGAATATCAGGGGCTTGAAAGACAAGACTTGCGTGATTATCTCGCACAAAAGAGCAGCTTTTGAAATTTGCAATAAGCATATTTATATTGAAAATAAAAAGACAAAAACAGTTTTTAATAATAAATTGTAAAGCCGGGGGAGGGCGAATTTTATGAACAATTTGTTCAAAAAAATTACGGCTGTTGTATGTGCTGTGATGATGGCAATGTCAGTCGTGACGGTTTTTGCTGAAGAAGAAGCGGAAGAGGTGCCTTTGTATGAGAAATACGGTTATTCCGAAAATTTTGAATATGAGGACGAAATTATTGCACATGCGCTGAAAAGTACTGTTCCGCTGATTTATATGGAATTCAACGGAACCATTGAGTATACACCAATTACTTTTGATACGGATTATTTCTGGTACGTATTTGAAGAATTGCAGTCACGGTTTGATGAAACCGAAATCAATGAGGTGATGCTTACATATATGGAGGAGCATCTTGATAATTTCCTTATGTATGGCAGAGAAAAAACGGTTAATTGCCCCAGCGGCGGCACGGGAAGTGGTGTTGTTATCAGCGATGACGGTTACATCGCAACAAACTCACACGTGGTTACCATGAATGAGGACAACAAGAAGGAGATGTATTCATACACTCTCCAGTCTGGTGTATGGGAGGATTTGGAGGCGATTATGACCGAGGTGGCTGAATACGGTTTTGAGCTTACGTCGGATGCCATTGATGAGCTTTACTGGATGATTTCTGAGTATTCCAGCGAAAGTCTGACGGTTCTTGAAGAAGAATCTACACTTTATGCTTACTTCCCCTCAAGTGACGGTGATACGGATATTGAAAATGCTTTGGTTTATGAAGCCGAAGTTGTCAGCGAGGGTACTCAGTACGGTGTTGACGGATATACTCAGGATACCGCTATCATAAAAATTGATAAGGATAATATGGTGTCGCTGAATGTTTCGGAACGTTATCCCGAACTCAACAGTCAGGTTGTTTCAGCCGGATTCCCCGCAGCAGATAATGAGCTTTTTGCTCAGATGGGAAGCGAAGCCTCAACACTTAGTGTCACTGTCGGCACAGGCAAGGTTACACGTCTTGTGGAAATCGACGGAACAAAGTATCAGGCAATCGGTACAAATAATATTATTTCACCCGGTAACAGCGGCGGACCGTCTGTTGACCAGAACCTGAATGTTGAAGGCTTGAATACATACGGCAACGCCTACGATAACAGATATGTTTATATGGTTCCTGCCGAATTTGTCAGAGAGCTTGCAAAGGGTGTGGATATGGACAAAACAGAGTCCACAAAGGTGTTTATGACAGGCTTACAGTTGCTCCAACAGGGTTATGGACCTGCGGCATTGGAATGCTTTGAGTATGTTGAAGAGCTTCAGCCCGACACACCTTATATCACAAATCTCATTCAATTGGCTGAGGAAGCACCTAAAAATGAGCATCCTGTTGAAAAGGAAGCAACAAAAAAGAAAGACAATACAATGATTTTTGTTATTGCCGGTGCTGCGGCTTTGGCTTTGATAATTATTATTCTTGTTATTGTTGCCGTGAAAAAGAAAAGGAAGAAAAAGGCAGCTGTTCCGGCTGCACCTTCTGCATCGACTCCGCCGACAGCTGCCGCACGTCCGGAAACGCCCGTAACTCAGGTTCCGCCTGTGCGTCCTGCGGCTCCTGTAACTCAGGTTCCTCCGGCACAGCCTGCGGCTCCTGTAACTCAGGTTCCTCCGGTACAACCTGCAACACCCATAACCCAGGCACCA
>JAZNLK010000007.1:0-4974 GCA_045579055.1 Clostridia bacterium | reverse complement strand
ATCTAAGCCCCATAGCACCACCTCCTTCCCGAACTGTCCTTGTGCCTTCCATTGAGGTAGCAACTGATTGTGCATTTGTTGACACCAGTCTTTTCAGATGCCTGTTTCACACTTTCAAATATGCGCTCTTTTCCGTCAGGCTCAATGAGCAACACCTTTTTGAAATGGGTTTTATGGTCATAATTGCCGATTCCAGGATTCTCAGGTTTTACATAATCCTTATCAGCGTATTCCCATATATAGCCCTTGTATGTAGCACAGCCGACACCGATACACGCTTTTGTGATTCCCCTCCGTGATATGCCGAGTTCCCTCGCCGCTTCTGATTGTGCCCCAAATACCCGAACAACTTCTTTTGTCACAGGGTCAATCATCTTTACACGCTGATGATTCGGATGTTCAATGCCAAACTTGCTCAGTATTGCATCACATGTCCTTCCACCCCTTGCAACGTTGTACCCGTGCTCCGGATCATTTGTCTTGTATTCGGCTATAAAAGCAATTTCATACCGGCAAGCCTCATCCTCTGATAAGCCGCTTTTGAGTATTTCATGTGTGAAACTATCCCATCCGTGTTCCTTTATGGCTTCTCCGAAACATGTTTTGTCGTATCCATGCCCGTTTTGCCATCTTCTTTCCGGATTCTGTGAGGTCATGCCGATATACCGCTTGCCATTCTTTATGTTTGTGTGGCAATAGACGCAGTATTTATTCTGATTCTGTGAACACATCTTCTTCCCTCAAATATTCCAGATCATTCTGGTTTTTCGCATTACTGATATTCTGCGCAAGAATAGCATCGAGTTTTTCAAGGGCAGATGTATCCGCTTCAACAACCTGTTTTTCTTTCCACTTGTCAGGTCTGCGGTTTTTCAGCCAGAATATCTGTGCAATTACCTGCGGAGGAATATATACTTCTTCATCGACATACTCGATATGTTCCTCTACAATTTTACCCTCTCCGACTTTTTGCTTTTCGGTCTTTACCTTGATAGCCTTCCTGACTGTTTCCTTGTGACCGAGCGCAGATTTCAGCATTGCGTTTTCAACTTCAAGGTCGACAGGGGCGTTGCCTCTCTTTATTGCCGCCGATAAAGCCTCATTCTCTTCCTTCCATCTGCGGAAAGTAGAATCTGCGACACCGACATTATGAGCAATCTGCGCAAGGGACAGACCGTCTCTCGCCCATCCTTCTATACGCAGTAGCCCATCGGGTGTGAGCCATTCTGTATATTTAGGTTTTGCTCCCATAATTTACCTGTTTGTGTATAGGCATTCATAACGTTGAGCATTGTTGTTAGTTCCAAGGCACGTTGTTACTCTTTTGGCCCATACCATTCTGAATCGTTTATCTGTAATCTTGTAACTGCTGAACCAGACTTGATATGGTCTTGATGCAACCCAATCATAAAATGCTTTGTGGTTGAATCCTCCGGAGTATCCGGTTGTTGCTTCATAGGGTGGATCACAATAGACTACATCTCCTTCCTGATATTCATAATCAGTATAGGAACCGCAATTAAAAATAATAAACCGCTCCAATTGCTGTAAACGTTCCAACCGTAACAATTGCTGTAAACGTTCCAACCGTAACAATTGCTCAAGCTGTTGTAATCTTTCAATAGCTTCGAGATTTTGCAGGTCGAACCGTTTTTTATTGGAACGGCACCATGCGCAGAATTGTTCTCTGCGTTTCCCTATATTTTTACTTGTGACGGCTTTTTTCAATTGTGGGGCAATCTGATTCAGCTTATTATCCCATTTCCCAAAAACAACATAATCATGGGCGGCATGTTTGAGGGCTTCAACATCTTCACCAAACATGTATCCTTTTTCCGGATTACTTCCAAAACTCCAAATGTAGGATACATACCCATCATTTTTGTATCTGGCTTCATATTGCTTTCGTGTTATAAATTCCGGTTTGAATCTGGAATAGTTGTATTTGCCGTGATAAGCATCTTCAACCAATTTTACAATCAGAGGATTATAGTCATTATACAGAAAACAATTGTATCTTTTTGTCAGCATGGCGGCGTGCGTCATGGCAAATCCACCGCCAAACAAATCAACAAATCTATTCCCTTTTGGCAATTGTCTCAGTATGTCAACCGCTATCTTTGTTTTACTCCCCATGTACGGGATTCCATAGAGAGTGCTCATACTTCAAACCGGAAGCCACAATTCGGGCACTCTACTTCGTTGTCAGTTCCACCCCCATTTTCAATATCTATTTCCTGCTGTTGCTTGAAAATAGTTCCTTCATCCTCTGAATCGTCACTGAATCCGAAATCGAAATCACCGAAATCCAGGTCTCCGAGTTCCATGTTCAGAAGTTCTTCATCCCATGTACTCACTTCTGCTGTTTTGTTGGCGAGAAGCCTGTATTTTTTCTTCTGTTCCTCGGTCAATCCGGTATAACGGACACATTCGGTCTCGGTGATACCTAACTGCTGAAGAGCCAGAAGGCGTGTATGCCCTGACAGGATCACATTGTCTTCATCAACCTCAATCGGGTCGAGGTTTCCGGTCTGATTCATTGATTCAACCACATACGCAACAGCCTCGTCATTGATACGAGGATTGTTCGGATATGGGTGAATATCATTCACAGACAGTTTCACAAATTCTTTCTGCAAGATTTTCCTCCGATTGAATTCCTGATTTTTGTATGCTACTATAATTACATCCATTCGGTGCCTTGTGTATTCAGCCTTTGGCTCTACATGAGGCATTTTCTTTTCTCAGATAACTGTATACCGCAATATAGTCATTCCGTTCTGATATGCGTCCTATCCGCTTGCTGTATCCAACATTATCTATTGCCTCTTTTACAATCAGTGTTCCATATTCCCTTACAAGTCCAAAATACTGATTGTCCGTCAGGAATATGTTCTGCTGATTCCCGTATGGGTGTTTTTCTCCAGAGTCATTTTCATATTCATTGTCATTATCATTTTCAGATTCATTATCATACTCATAATGCTGACAGTTGTCGGCAGTTGGTGGCACTTGCTGGCAGTTGCTACCTTTTGCCGTTTTTAATCTCTGTGCAAGTTCTGTTTGTATCTGCGGAGAATCGGCTGTCATGTCCAATAACGCTCTTATGTCTTCAAGATCAAGACTGTCAATATATACCGACCTTGCATCCGGTGTTGACCTTTTCAACACACCCTTGATTGCATTTCTTTTCTTAGCCTTGCACTGCTCCTCATATTTTTTGCTGTTTTCGTCAAATGCCTGTTTGATAAGAGCGAATATCGGAGAATTGGACTTTACCTCTTCACCGTCCTGATACCTGCAAATATCTTTCATTAGTTTGCCGAGTTCGGCATCATCCATCTGCATAAACATTGGACTCCATGTTTTAAACATGATATATGTTTTTTTATCCATTCGGTTTTACATTTCCTTTCTACTGTGCTTTTAGTAGCCCGTCTATATAGTCGAGCACCTTTGATACCAGATAATATCTTTTGTTTCCGACACGAAACTCCGCACCGGATTCCCTTGCATAAATTTCCGCTGTTCCCCGTCCGCATCCGAACAGGTACATCAGCCCTTTGAAATCAACGGCATAGGGCCTTACATTGTCAATTTTCTCCATTCATCCACTCCTTATCAAAACGCACGTTCTGAACCTATTTTACCCATTTTGACCAATCCAGTCAACCATGCCGCTAATACAAATGTTAAGTATTTCTAAACTTTTTTGCAATAAAAAAGGACTGCCGAAACAGCCCTTTTTGCGCCGATTTAAGGCGTTTTATTATGTACCCTTACATCTGTGCCAAATCGCAGAAGAAACGTCACCACGGCGATCGTGGACGGTTTCAGACGCCTTTATGTGTTGTAACCGTCACTAAATATATTCACGCCTCTCAGCATCCAATCTGCCCTTGCTTCCATATATGGTTTTATTTTGTTTCTTTCATAAAATCCGTTGGATACCTGATTGAGTATCCAAAATGCGTAATAGAAATATCCTTCGACACGTTCATTTCTCGCATCTATTTTATGAAATCCACGAAAAGCACGTTTATAGTCACTGAAATCACGTTCTATAGCCTCATCTATCGCATTTACGATTTTCGCATGTTCTTTATCCAATTTTCCTTTTTTGAAATACGCAACAATGCCGTCATCTGGCTCGTTGAATCCGTATCTTTTATTATCCGCATCATTTTCACGAAGCATATAAAGGACATGCTCATTAAGATAATAGCTGTTTATATTGTCTCCGCCAATACTAACATTGTATCCATTATCAATGGTATCAAGCCCTTGAATCAAATACATTTCCAGACGTTCCGCCTGTCCCTTCGGCAATCCTTCACAGATGATATTATGCTCAATGTTATCCCACCCGTAACACTGAATAGCACGTTTCATTTTCGGCTGTGTATCATACCCATGACCACCGTTCCAACGCTTCTCCGGTTCGCATGATATTCCGATATATCTTTTGCCGTTCGGGAATACATGCTCATATACTGAATATGTTTTCATCTGTCTCCCCTATATAGTCGAGTTCATAGTCAGCAACTTCCTTGTCGGTCAGCTTCCTATCATAGATCAAAAAATCCCAATACTTACCGGATTCATCAGGCATAGCATCAACGAACCCTTTTGACGGCTGACAACCTACCGAGAATCCTCTCAATCTCATTCCGTACTTATACATCACTTCTCCTTCACCAGTTCATCACCATTTGCCCATTCGGTTTTTCCGTTCACATCGAAGCGGACAAGATGAACGTCATATACCGCACCAGACTGAATCACCGTGCACGATTCGCCATACATTGGATGCTCCGTCCATTCCTTGCCATTTAATCTCGGTCTGTATATCCTTCTGTCCCCCTCTTTTGCTGTGATTTTATACTTCATGATATATGTATCCTTTAATGATTATTGTGATATCTCGGAAAAGGCCATGCACAGGGAATGTGCACAGCCTTTTTATTTTTCCGT
>JAZNLK010000006.1:0-21556 GCA_045579055.1 Clostridia bacterium | reverse complement strand
CTTCAAATGCTTCAATATCTTCCTCTGTCAGTCCGTCAATCTTGGATTCTGCAATCATCACCTTGTGCTGAGCCGTCAAAACTCTGCCAACAGCCTCATCAAGACGTGCATCAGAAATAATGCCCTTTTCATAACATTCCTTCAGGTCGGAATACGCCTTAACAGCCGAGAACCAGGGAAGAACAAATTCATTACCGGCTTCAATGCACAAGCCTTTTACATTTGTGTCACCATACTTCGCCTTGAGCCCCATCATATCAAGAGCATCTGTTATGGCAACACCATCAAAGCCCAGATTGCGGATGAGGTCAATGGTACTTTTTGAAACCGACGCCGGATGTTCAGAATCAACATTGATTGCCTGTATGTGCCCTACCATAATTCCGTCAAGCAAATCTTCCTTCATCAGCTCAACATAAGGATAAAGATTATATTCAATAATTTCTTCTTTTGTGACAGAAGAATAACCCGGCGCCATATGGTTGTCAATAGGAGTTTCGATTCCGGGATAATGCTTGGCAACCGTTAACACACCTGCATCATGAATACCACGAGCTATTGCCTTTGCCAACTTTGTAACCTTATATTTGTCAATACCCAAGGAACGGATTGACCCTTCCCTCATATCAAGAATAGGATCGCAGATAATATTGTAGCCTGCTTTTCTGGCAGAAAACCCCGTCACCTTTCCGAAGGTATATGCCGCATCCTCTGTTCCCACAAGACCAATTGCATTGTGTCTGCCTATCATATAGTCTCCGAAACCACTTTCAGCATCGGTAAAAATCAAGATGGGGTAGTCAGCAACTTCCTTGACCTTTTGTATAATTTCATCACGATTCTCAAGCTGTTGCGGAATCCAGACAGCACCCAACGAGTGATTTTTTATAAGATTGAGAACAAAAGTCACATTTTCATCAAAAGTTTCGTATTTATCCTCACATCTGATTGGTCTGATAATGCCTGCCATAACCATACCAAGCTTTTGTTCGATGGACAATTCCTCAAATTTAAGTTCCTTCAATTCATTCACACTCCTATAACAACGTGTTCCCAAATTCATTTGAAATTTTTATTGACAAATTCATTTATTTATTATATAATTGCAAGACACAGATTTCTAGTATTATTTTCACAAAATTCAGCATTATTTTCGTGAGGTGCAATTATGAACAACCTGAATAATTATGAAAACGTTTCCTCTGTACAGAAAAAAAACTCCCTCTATTTTAAAATAACCGGAGCATTCACAAATCCCACCCACTGGCACGAGTATATTGAAATACAATATTTCTTCAATACAAGTGCAAAAATATTCTGTGATGATGAAACATATGAGGCATCCATCGGAGATTTAGTTATCATTAACAGCAATCAGATGCACACCAACCTCGGTGCGGGATTTTTTTTATTTCATATTGATCTTCCCACTTTTTGGGGAGAACGGATTCCCGAAACCCTTATGTTCCAGAACTTTATACACAATGACGAAAAGGTAAAGGAAATATTCGGTCACATACTTGATGAATATACCACTCAGCAAGAAGGCTATGCAGCAGTTATAAAAGGATACGCCTATCATCTTTTGGCACATCTGATGCGAAACTATAAGAAAAATGCCATAGAAAGCAACCACTACTTCCGCACCAAAAACAAAGCACAATTGATTGAAATGATTACAACTTACATAAACAAGAACTACTTTGCACCCATCAGCACATCCACCATTGCAGAAACCTTTCATCTGAGCACTCAATATCTCTGTTCATTTTTCAAGAACCAGACAGGTCAATCCGTTGTGTCCTATATAACTCAATATCGGATGGACAGAGCCGCCGCACTTTTGAAGAACACAAACCAAAGCATAACCGAGATTGCAAGCAGCGTAGGATATGACGATTCAAATTATTTTTCACGTCTTTTCAAGCAACATATGAAAATATCCCCAAAAGATTATAGACAACAAATGCGTCAAGTCGAAGAAAATCTATAATATTATATCTCTCAAAAGCTATTACTTTAATATAATACCTGATTGTCATTCTGAGCGTAAGCGAAGAATGACATTTTTACATAATTTGACACCTCCTTCAGCTAAGATATTGCTATTTTTCAATAAGATTATGCTAGATTTATGCTTTTCACCCTTATATAATAAAAAATAGATAGTTTATTTGTCTGTAGCTTTTCCGTATGGATTTCAAGGGCTGCATCCCACACGGAAAACTGCCATGGACCGGTAAATGACTTTTGAGGACATCCCTCAAAATAATAATCAGGAAAGGATGAAAAACATGAAAAAACTTTTGAGCATTTTGCTCACAACAGCAATGTTAGTGTCAGTTTTTGCAATCTCCGCAAGTGCCTTTGTGCCGACTGTAGATAACAACATCAAAGACGTTGTTCAGAACTTTGACGGCACAGACGAAGTAAACTTCACAACCCCGATTAACAGCGATTTTTCGGCTGTTAAGGTTCAGGATGGTGCGGCAACGGTTGAAACCTGGAACAATTCAGCAATGGGTTATTCATCAGGTATTCTTTCAACCACACAGCCCACCACAACAAACTACACACTTCAGTTTGACATCACAAGAAATCAGGACATTACATATCAAACCGTGACAACAGATGCCGAAACAGGTGAAGAAGTGACCGAAACCGTCACCATCACCGAGAACCCATACCACAAGTTGCTTCTTTCAATTATGCTTCCCAGAAACGCATACCACGCAGCTCTCGGCGGCTTTGGTCTTTGGCTTCCCATGGACGGAATGGAAACAGGCAAGGCACGTACCTTCAGCATAATTGTTGACGAAGCAGTAGCAGCAAATGCAACAGCCAATCAGGTTGAAAAAGCAACTGCAGCAGGTGCGGTTACTGTTTTTGCCGAAGTGAAATATATGGACGAAGGTGACACCGAATGGACATACCCCACTCGTTCAAATACGGCAGCCACATATGGATACCGTGTTCTCGCAGGCGAATCTGCTGTGAAAAACACAGCTGATGCCGGTGGAGTATCAAAATATGCAGACCTGGCATCAGCTCTTAATGCATATTCCGAAGGAATTGCACTGAGCACCAGAAACATTGCCGGTGACCTCACAACAACCGAGGGAAGAGCATACAGAGATAAGTCCTACACCTATGACAACATCAGCATCACATCTCACGGCTACAACTACCCCGTGGTTGAAGGTGTTCAGTACACTCGTGACTTTGAAAATGCAGATTCAGAGTATACAGCAAGCAACACACTTGTTGTAAAGGAATCCACAGAAAGCAACGGAAACAAGTTCTACCGTCTTTCAGTAAACGACTCCTTCACCACTCGTGCCGAAATGAATGGCGCCAGCTGGCTTGCAACATACACCACATCAACAGCTGAAGGAACAAATGTTTATCCCGGCTCTGTTGTTACAATTGATGTACGTTATATCACAAAGGGTATGCCACTCACATTGATGATAGCTAAAAATGCTGACTATTATGAAGATGCAAACCCCGGAAAACGTCCAATGGCATTGGGGCTTTTCCCCAGAGAGCTCAACAAATGGTATACCTACAAGGTTGAATTCGGCAACTTTACAAAATCCGAAGACATAAACAGCTATATGACTGTTTACGTAAAGGAACGCGGTGCTGACGATTCGACCTATACCAAGCTTTCAGGCGTCGATATGGGCGGTCTTGACACATTGGTTTGGAACAATCCCGAAAAAACATTCGATATGGATAAATACGGTTTCGGCTACAAAAACGGCTGGACAAGTCCCGACAACGGAAAGACAGTACATATCGGTTACAATTCATACACTCTTCAGGATGCAAGCTGGACAACAGAGGTTCTTCGCGGAACTGTTACAGATGTGGACAACCTCCAGATAAGAGACAAGGTTGCATTCTCAGGCGACAACGCAACCGTAGCAGACGGCGTTCTTTCATCAAAGCTTTTTGTTGAAACAGCAGAAGAAGCTCCCACAACAGCAATTGTTGCAGTATATGATAAAGCAGACGGAAGACTTGCAGATGTATCATTTGATGCAATAAACGGCGGAAGCGACAACTATGCTGAAAACGCTGTTGATTTTGATGCAGAAACCCAAGATGCTCTCCTCTTCTTCTGGAGTGATCTTTCATCATCTGCAACACCTCTCTGTGCTCCCTACACAGGACTTGTTGCAGAGTAAAATAAAAACAAAACGTTCTGGCATTCAGGCAGAAAACCGGCAAACGAAATATTGATATCCTTGAGTATTGATGCAGCAGCACAGGAATATCTTTCCAAAAAAGCTGACACCCAAAAAGCTTGGTATTTCGTACATCTTCTGCACACGATGCCACTTCGGCAGAACGCAACACACCCCATTGCGAACTCGCAATGGGGTGTGTTTTTTTAATGCTATTTTCTCAACCTTGTGAATAAAATGCACCGAATCAGCTCAACATGACATTCCGGACTACATGCACATATAATTGTCATTCTGAGCGAAACGAAGTGTAGTTGAAAAATCTATGCTATTTCCACAATCTGATGACACTCAAACTTCGGTACCGTGAAGCATACTTTTCCTTCCTCCTGAGTGAATTGCAATTGAATATTCTCAGGAACAATCTTCACACTTTCAATTTTTTCATTGATTTTCACTTCAACCTTTGTATCATAAATCGGAATCAAATCTTCAATAATCTCTGTTTTTTCACCACGTTTAACCGGAGCGGCATACAGCAGATGCACCATTTGTCTGTTTGGCTGTTTTGTGAGAGTAACCACTCCCTGTGCAGGCAAATTGACAGAAACGGTTTTATTGTCGCCAAGCAGCATATCCAAAGCATGACAAACCATTTTTTTCAGCATAATGCTTCCGCTTGTTGCATAGTCAGAAAAAACATTCCAGGCAATATATATTCCTGCGTTACCGCATATCATTCCCGGCTCTTTGTCGTCGTAGTTGGGCGGGGTGTGCTTGTGAGAACAAAAGTGATTCCATTCTCTGTTGAAATAAGGATTGATGCGATGACCCAATACTTCTCCGCCTTCGGCAGAAATCCTCATTCCGTCCTCATACATCACATAGGCAGATTTTTTCAGCCCTTCAACCTCAAATTCCGGCATAAAGTAATCCGGCTTATACTGAGCTTTGCCAAGGCATTTTGCACCAAAATCCAAAGCAAATTCATCTGAATCCAATTTCATTCCCGACTTTCCGCTGGCAAGAATTTTTCCGCCCTTCTGAACATATTCATTCAGCTTTTGACTCAGGGAATCATCAATCCTAACATCGTCCGGCAAAACAATCAGCTTATATTGAGAAAAATCCGTCTCACCGTCAATGCAGTCAAAGAGATAATGCCCTTCAAGCATAATTCTGCTGAATCCTGCGTCGGTTGCGGCTGTATTGGTGGAAAAGTCCGTGTTGTCAACCTTTCCACGGTAATAGTTCTGTGCCGCTTCAATGCTCAACACACCAATATCCGAAATATTGACCGCACCCTCAAGCCAAGGCTCCTTCTTTTCAACTTCTGCATACGCCTCCCCAATGAGAGAATATGTAGCCTCATCCATTTCTCCTGAAGGATGCAGCTGATCCCCCACAGAACAGCCTGCTCCGCAAGCAATTGACAAAGCTGTTTCATACCGCAAAGCATTGGGATGCTTGAAGCCTCCGAACTCTCCCCATGAAGTATGGAATTTCCCCGTCATTCCAAGAACATCCATACCAAGAGTGCGTGCATATGCTGCCGAAAGGGGAAAATGGTCATAACCCCAGCCGCCTGTCGGCAAACTTTCCAATTCGAGGTGTGTATTCACATAAGCAAGGTCTCTGCGTCCACGGTATACATGACCGCTGTTGTGGAAAACAGGTAAGCCAGGCTTATGTTTGTCAACAGCTTCACGAACCTTTGTTGTATAATTCTTGTACACACGCTCAGCCAGTTCTATATGGTTCTTTTCAACATAGGGTTCCTTGCCCTCTCTGATTAGTGTTGACACGCAATTATGACAGTAGCAAACCCTCACACCCACAATATCAATAAAAATGCCGTCTGCATCATAATTTTCGCAGACCTCTTCAATCTGTTCCAAGAAATAAGGAAGATATCCCGAATTCATACAAATTCTGTGATAACCGGGGGCTGCAAAGCTCTGTGCCCCAAATGTACTTCCATCTATTTTTCTGATAAGCCATTCAGGATGAATGCGTGCCATTTTTTCATCAATACCGCCTGACAAATATACGGGTGTTTTCACTCCGATTTCGTGTGCGGCATCAATCTGAGCTTTCAGAAGGTCAAAATCAAGATTGGGATGCATTTCATTTTTTTTGCTCGGATGATATGCCCAACCGTGATGACACTTTGAAAACACGGTAATGGAATTGACGTGCCCCAATTTCAACATCTTTTGAAATTGCATTTTGTCAAACTTTTTTCCTATATTCGGAATTGCTTCACTGGTATGAAAATCCAAATGCACTTGTCTTAAATTCATATGTCTCATTCTCCTTTTGATGCATAAATACTTATTTAGTTGCAGGCTTTGTAATCGGTGCAAGTGTACCGTCATTTTTCCACATAAACAGCTTGTATTCATCATCGTCTTCAGACAAGCTGTGCGGAATGTCCCTAACATTCACACGATACACTCCGTATGCATCCACATCCTCTGTCATATCTGCATAATTTGCACCCTTCAGCACACCTTCATTATAAACACCGCCAAACACCGTTGCATCATCGGTCAAAGCCATCTCATTGTTGAGAAAATCCGCTGTCACCGAAGCCGTTTTGCCGTCATCTGTGTATGAAATTATATCAATGGCTCTGCCGTTATAAACTCTGATGTTTTTAATTTCAATTCCTGCTGTGCTTGTTTTCGGCAATCCAAAACGTATTCCGCCTTTTCCGCTTTCCTTGAGCATCGGCAAATCTTCAAACAGAGTTGTCACATTTCCGTCTCTATCTGCCATATACAAGCTGATTTCATTCTTGATTGGAATGCTTTGGTCAAATGGGAAGGTAGATTCTGTTGTCATCTTCACCTTTCCGTAGAATCTGTACCACTTGTCCTCGGCAATGTCAGCACGGGCAAAAACACCGTCTGTTTTGTCGGATTCCACACCGTAAGAATAAATGTCAAATGTCTGGCTGTAATCGTTACCGCCGATTGTGACTTCTGTTGAAGAATCAGCATCAAGTCTTCTGTAATCAAAGCTGAAAATATAGTCAACCGTGGGGAAATCCACCGCTGTATTCACAAAGCTGTATTCAGCGGCAGGTCTGTTATATGTTTTTACCGAAACATCGGCAACATAGAATTTCATTCCAACCGTTGCGGTTATAAAATCTATCTGAGCAGTTGGAGAAATATCCGATTGCACATTGGTAAGCAACCTATCGTGAGCAATACAAGTCCAATCTGTTTCCTCAGCTTTTTTCACATAAACACTGGCAACCGTCCTCGGTTCATCGGTTTCATCAAAATCCACCACCGTTGTCACAAATCTTATATCAAAAAATTGATCCTTTTCCCATGAATACACCGAGCCCACATCGTTGGTCGTGTTATTTACAGTATTGGGAGCAAAGCTGTATGTGGAATATCTGTGCATTGTATTATCATTATGATAAAGATAAAGATACTTGGGGTCACCTTCTGCAACAGCGGAATCATCCAGGCTTGCTCTGATTTCAATAACAGCGTGGTCAAATTTGCCCTTCAACGCCTTGTTTTCAGAAAAATGTATTCCCGGATTGCTTCCTCCCTCCTGCTTTTCTATCAGAAGGTTTCCGTTCTCATCAACCGTCACATTACCCGAATCTATATTGTTTTTGGAATCAATCAAATCCTGCATACTGTTGCCGTTTGTACCATTTGCAGTGTAGTGAATATCGTCCTGCAACACATATCCGGTTGTTTCATATCTCACGCTTGACAATGCCGAATAAACTCCCACATTTGAAACCGTTGCAACAGCATCCTCAGACGTAAATATCACCGACCAGAAGGCACTTGTGACATTGCTCGATGTTGTTTCTCCAATCAGCTCGTACTCCTTATCAGATGTGCCCTTTGCCTTTGCATAAACCGTAACATTTGCAAGGGACATTTCTATTCTGTATGTCAGTTCTTCCGTACCTTTCAACTTCTCTGAAAGCTTACCAACAGACGTACCGTCCGCTGTCAAAGACACTTCTGCCTTTTTGTTACCTGTCCGCATTGTGACCTTGATTGTGCCTTCAGGCTTAGTCAAGTCAAAAATGGCAATCATTGTGTTTGACTTTGCCTTTTCACTACCCTTTACGTTAAGAGAACCGGCACTGCCCGTAAACAAGGCACTACCCACAGATTTATCCACTGTAACACCCGAGGATGTAACACTTTCGCCAAAAGTTCCGGGAGAACAATACACAAGACCGTTTTCAAAGGGTTCTTCTATCTGTTCTTTATCGGTCTCAAGTCCGGCATATACCGAAAGTCTTGTAACATTTTCGCCGTCTCTGACAAACTCCCTTGTTCCTCCCGTACTGTTTCCTGCAAGAGTGTTCCAACCTTCAAAGCCACGGCTCACCGTGGAAATTGATATTGCATCACTTTTTCCTGTTTCGGCATAAATCTGTGCTTCATATGCGGCAAGGAAAATGTTTTCAACCTCCGAAATGCTGCTGTATGTCAAGCCTGTCATTTTTTCATATATTGCCCCATCATTTTGGACATCTGACGTATCAATTGTGAATGAAAGCATATCCTTGTATGTTTCCGTGAGAAGAGTTCTGACCGTTGCCCAATCCCCATCAGCAGATGCTCCATTCAAAGCATCCAAGAATTCACCGATTCTGCCTTTTTCGGCATTGATGATGGTCTGAATTGCCTCGCTTAATTCAGCATAATCCGAAATACCGCTTGTGTCAAGTGCAGTATATGCTGCATACATATTCTGATACGAAGTATCCGAAAAATCAGTATAAAGGTTTAGCGCATATTTATAATCTTCAAAAAACGCTTTCAGTTCTTCCCACGAACCGATGTTTTTGAATTCTTCAATATAAATAATAAGGTTTTCGGGTGTTCCTGCAACAAGATTCTCAATCTCACCTAAAGCAGACTGTGATAACTGCACCGTGAGCAGGAAGTGACAGAAGGTGCTTTCTGCATAGGTCTTGTTGAACACTTCCGCAATAACCTTGGGATTCAGATATTCCCCATCTTCCGAAAGACATATATCGCTTGCCGAAAACTCAGTTCCGTTCACGCTGTATGTATTTGAACCTTTTTTGAAATCAACGTATCCGTCACCAACGGAAAGCCTGATGCCCTCCGAGGTAGCTGCCACCTTTGCACCCACCGCTCTTGCCACAACGGCATTTTCCACAAAGGCGTTGCCGTCCGCTTTTGACGGAACCATATCCCCAAAAATCATGGCTGTTCCCGTATTTTTGGGCAAAACAACCTGATGAGCGGCAGTTTCAGAAATGTGCTCATAGTCCGGCACAACATAGTGAGGACTTGTGAAACGTTTGAGCGTCTTCATATTATCAGGGTCGATGGCATACGTCATGGCACCGATTCTGCCTTCATTTTCCATTCTGGGCTTTGAATATAAGTGAGTTGCTGTTGCATAAGCAACCCCATGAACAACACCCATAATGTTGTTTGCGTGATGAAGGTCAACATCTTCGGGTCCACGGTCGTCAGCCTCCATTATGTACTCCCACGACTCACAGCCGTCATGGCTGACCGCAACAGCAGTACGGCTTCTGGGAAGCTGAATCATCCTGAGACACGCCGTGGTGGGTTCATATTCCCAAATCATATAATATGTGTTCGGGTTATCTTCGTCACGGCAAATTGAAAAACAAGTTGATGGTGCAATGAACTGTGTGGGCTTCAAGGTGCTCTTATCAAAAGTAACACCACCGTCATAGGAATCCATGGAATAAACAAATCCCTTGTCTGTTCTTGAATAAATCCTCAAGGTATGGTCGGGAAGCTCCACAAGTGAGGATTCCGCAATGAGCATACCGTTCATTGTATCAAGGGACATCCGTGTTTTGCAGTATTCCCATGTGCGACCTTCGTCATCGGAATAATATACCCACGCCTCACCGCTCTGCTCACTTCCGTAGCCTGCCGTGTAATAAATTCGTGGGTATTCTGCCGAGCCCCATTTTTTCCTTCCCTGTATCAGGGCATTTCCCATACCGTAACGTCCATATTTTCCGTCGCCTGAATACTGAATATTGGCTTTGTTAATCAGATTCCATTGGGAATCCAGAAGATAGGCAACGCTGAACAGCTGTTCCTGCGAGGTATCAAAAACACAGAGCCAGTTCCCCGATTCAAGCTTTATAAGGTTCTTCTGCTGATATTTATTCGGAACGACCGACCAAGTTTCGCCCTTATCTTTTGTGGAAACATAACCGCCAACTGTTAGAAGTCCCAAAACCGCTTCGCCTTCTGCATCACCTTCATAAGCAGACGGAGTGCCCTGATATTTTGGTGTTTCCCAATAGGTATAATTGATTCCACTGTTGACCTTGCCGTTTCCTGCATAGCTCACATTGTCAATTCTCACCGTTCCGAAATCTCCGGTATCGAATCCGAACTTACCGTTTCCACAAAAGCCAAGCTCAACCCCTTCAAATATAACATTTCCGTCACAAACAAATGTAAGCTTGTCGTTTTCCACCGAAAGCTCCATTTTGTGAGGAGCATCCAAAGACATCAGGTAAGATTCTGATGCAATCTCGGTTTCGTTGGCTGTCACTTCCGTGTATGTCTGATCAATTACCTCTTCTTCGCCGTCAGCCTCAACAATTGACCAAGTTCCGCTTTGCTCCACATTATATGATGAATTATACTTGCTTGTGTGTCTGTATTTCAGCTTTATGTTTTCATATTCCGTGCGATATCTGAGGGCAATTGACATTTCTTTTGTGTCACCTGCGGTGGTTATGTTCCAATCACCGGGGTCACAAACCGTCATATCCCATTTGAGCTTCGGGTTTTCAGCTGTTGCATCAAGAAGATAAACACCGTCTCCCGAAATGCTCATTGAACCGCCCGAAACCGTCCCCTTCACCGTTCCGAAGTAATCATACCAGTATTCAAGGGGATTGAGTTCATTATTACCCTCAAAATCTTCGCTGAAATAATAAATATCATCGGCATTTTTCACCGAAATAAAGGTTGAACTGCTTGGGTTTTCCATAACCCTTCTTATTGAAGGCTTGTGGAAAATTTTCGGGGCTCTGAAAGATGCCAGGAACTTATTGTTTCTGAAAAGCTGAGCAAGCCCCCGATAAACCGTCAGTCTGTAATATCCGCCCTCCACGCTATCTGTAACGGTTTTCTCTATAATCTCTCCGCCGGTTATTTCCTGAGTTCTTACCGCAATTCCGCCGTTGAACTTGAGTGAAATCTCAAAATCTCCGTCATATAAAAGAATTGATTCGCTTGAAGCATCCTTTTTGTCAAATTCCAAAGAATAGAATGAGCCTATTTTGAAATTCTCATTGACAAATTCACCTTCCCCCGAAAGCTCCCCTCTATACAGTTCGTTTTTGACACCGCTCCCCTGAAGCAAAACATCCGAAACACCCGAATATGTCAATCCGGAGGCAACACTACTTTGGGGCAGATAATCCGAGAATATAAACTGTCCGTTTCTGTAAACCTCGGCAATACCCGAAGTCACAACAACTCTGTATGTTCCTGCACCGCCGGGAGCAAGAGCATAGGTCTTTGATGCCTCATCCCTTGATGCATATGTAATCCCCTCAGCCGTATGGGTCATATTAAGTCCGAAATATCCGTCGTTCACCACTATGTTTCCCGTTCCGGATGAAAAGGTATATGTCAGGTCATATTCCTGACTCATTCTGAAATCTCCCGAGGAAACAGCTTTCACGTTCACAAAAATCTCGTCTGTTGTGATCGTGCTTCCGTCAGAAAGCTGTGCCACCCCATACAAAGAAGACACACCCACTCTGTCCATAACCGTTGAAAAATCAAAGGGAGCATTTTCCACCGTTGCTTTGAGCTGACCGTTCACATAATACGAAACCTTTGTCACATTCTCCGATGATGTATTATTAAATGAGAATGTCGCCGTATCACCCAAACTAACCTCTTTATCCCCCGAAATACTCACATCATAAGTATTCTGAACCCTGAATGTTATGGGCAGAGAAAACTGACCGTTTGACGCCTCGGCTCTAATCTGATATGAGCCGGCAGGCAAATCCGAAAGTGTGTATGTGTAATCACCGGTGGTTGTGACACTTCCTGTCCAACTCTTCTTCTTTGTTACTGTTTTCTCGCCTATTTTCAGATCCCCCATATAATATGACACCGTTTCTTGGGTAGTACCCAACCAACCGGGATCTTTGGGCATATCTACATTTGCTGTAACGGGTATTTCTTCGCCAACCTCAAAAACAGCACCTTCAGAAGGTGAGATTGAAACCACATTCTCATAGGATGTGTTGTCAATAACCATATTTTTCAGAAGCATCTTTGCCGCCATGTTCGAAGAACTTCTTGAGTAAAACTGTAAAGCTGTCTCTCCCGCACTGTTCCAACTTATGGGCTGAAGGTCAATGTCCAGAGCCTGCTCCCCATTGATAAGAAGCTTCAGCTTGTCTTCACGTCTTTCAATGCGGAAAGTCTTCCGTTCATTGTCAAAATTATAATCATATTTTCGCTGTTCTTCACCATCGTAGTATGAAAATCCTGTTTTGTTCCATGTGACATAAAATCTTTTGTTGCCCGGTACATACATAACAAGACCCATAAACTCACCGTGTTCAACCATTTTTACGTCAAACTGGATATCAAAGTTGTCATTCCAGTAAGTTGCTTTTTGTGGCAATCTGATATAATGAGTGCCCCCATAGCTGCTTATGCCGGTTTTTTCAAGCTCAAAATGAATGCTATCACTATCATCAAGATATATATGCCCGCACTGACAGGCAGAAAAATCATTTGCCAGATATTCAGACTCGCACTTGACCTCCCAGTCATAACCTGACCAGGTGATTACGCCGTCGGTTGAATCGTCCGCAACCGCACCAAAAGAAAGGATTGGTGCAAATACCGAAGCAATCATCGCAATGCAAAGAACAACAGATATTTTTTTCATTATAAATCAACTCTTTTATATATTTTGTTTCCTATTGTATAAACGAATACGGAGGAGAAGTTTCCTCGCCTCCGTATCAAAACTGTTACGCCAAATTATCAATAGAAAGTTGGAACATATCTATTGACGGAGCCTTGTAAAGAACAGAATATGAGTCTTCTGTTTCATTAATCACCTTGCCGTAAATCTCGGCAAGAGTTTTGATATCAAGATAACCGTCAACAAGAACAGGCGTTTCAGCCGTAGCCGCTGTGCCATTCACATCATAAGTCGCAGAATTCTCGGTGAAAGTTACCTTTCCTTCGCCCATGTTGAGTGTTACTGCAGAACCTGACTTTGTGGCAGTTACGCCAAATACCTTTTCGATTGTTGCAAGGTCATATCTGCCGTCCTTTGCCAATACCTGATAATAATCACCGTAAATCCATGCTTCGCCGCTGATTTTCGGAATCACACAATGATCCTGCGCACCTGTTGCAACAACGTCATAGCCCTGGAAAAGTCTGTAATGAAGCTGAGGATATCTCTTGAGAGTCTTCATTTTTGTAATGTCCTGAGCACCAATGACACATCCGGGAAGATTGTGCTGATAGTTTGTTGCACGCCAATAAATAACGCCATTTATGTAATTCATCATAAAGTCAGAGGTGTGAAGTGTGGGCTCATCATTTGCCTCCATGAGGTCCGCAATGAACTCCCAGCTCTTCATTCCGTCATAGCTTACCGCAAGTGCAAGTCTGTTTCTGGGCTGCTGAATCCACTGGAAGTCAGCGGTCTGAGTGTCTGAGTTAAATACTGCATAATATGTGTTTGGGTTTTCCCAGTCACGAACAACTCGATAACAGCACTGAGTATGCGGAAGTCCAAGGTTATGGGGTGTCAAATCAAAGGTCTTGCCATTATCATAAGAAATAAAATACGCAATAAATCCTGTGTTTGAACGGCAAAGCATCCATATTTCGTTTTCTCTGGGTGTGTCAACACACATAGCCTCGTTCATAACCACACCTGTATTGAATGTGTTTACCTCTGTCTCAGACTGGTGCCAAGTAATGCCGTCATCCGAATAGAACACAATCTGACGGCCAAAATCTTCATCACCACGGGTACCGGGATAGAAAAGTCTTCCGTCCATTGTACACATAAGTCGGCTTCCTGCGCCCACAAACCAGCCGTCACCAAAAGGATATTTCTCACTCCAGGTTGCACCCTGATCCTTTGAAATCTGTGATACAAAGCCTGTTCCTTCACCCGTAACTCTCACCCAAGTTCCGTCAGGCATAATTGTGAACTGTGCGGTTCCGATGCTGGGACCGCTGCCAACCTTCCAGGTCTTTCCGCCGTCGGTTGATTCCATTTCTGATGTACCATATGTAGAAACAACACCTTCACGTTTTTCGTAATATCCAAAGGGTGCTTTATAGTTTCCGTCCGTGGTCCACTCGTGTGTGAAAGAATATGTTCCTCCGGGTACAACACGGTTTTTGCCCACATATTCAAAGTCATCAAAGGCATATCCGCCGTTTTCAACGCCCATGCCCATACGTCCGTACCAGATAATTTTAAGGTCGTTCCTAAGGTCAACAGAGTAAACCTCTTTACCGTTTTGAAGAACGGTTATATTGAGCCCTTCGGTAACAAGCTCATAGTCATACCATTTTCCTGCTGAAACAGCATCCTTTGCCGGTTTTGTATCTGAGAATTTAAGTCCGTTTTCACCGTCACGGATTTCCATGAACCATTCACCGTTGTCAAAATCGTATCCCACACGTGTGCGAGCGTCCCCATATGAACGTCTCATCTGAACATAGAACTTTCCCGATGCTTTTTCAGCCATACCACGCCACTTTATGCTTGGGTGATTGTCGATTGCGTTTGCCAGAAGTACGCCGCTTCCGCTTAGGCTCATATAGTGGTTGCCTGTTCTGCTATCGGTCTTCACTTCTGTTTCCAGTGAAAGGGACGGTGACAAACGGTAATTTTCAGCCTTTTTCATCCAATACTCAGTATAAGGATATTCCGTGTCACCTTCGAAGGTCTCTTTATAATAGAAAACATCATCACTGTTTTTAAACGCAACAAAAGTCGAAGCCTTTGGGTTTGACATCTTTCTGGTTATCTGTGTTTTTCCACCCTGAAGCATTGCTCTGAACCAACCAACATTTTTATTGTTGCAGGTCAGCTGTGCAATACCGAGACCAACAGTAAGTCTGTAATAGCCGGGTTCAAAGGAGTCAGCAAGCTTATCCTCTGTTTTGTGGCCATGGGTAAGTGTCAAATCACGCATTGCATAAACTCCGTCCTCACGGAAGGAAATTGTTGATGCAAAGGTACCGTCACAGAAATAAAATTCCTCAGGTGATGTATCTGTTTTGTCGAACTCGATTGCATAATATTTTGTCTCAGGAAGTGCCCCCGAATCATAAAACGCTTCGCCCTTCCACTCACCTGAGAAAAGCTGTGCCTTTACACCGGAACCCTTTATACTCACATCTGAAAGTCCCGAATCTGTGGTTGTGGGCTTATATGTAGGTTCATAGGGCAGGATAACCGATTCAAGATACTGATTCTTCCAGTAAACATCCGCATGTCCCGAATCAACAACTATTTTATAATCGCCATAGCCTATGCCTTCATAGGTCTTTTCACCATCCATTGTCTTGTAGGTGACGCCATCCTTTGTGTGCTTCATTGAAAGTGTGAAGTATCCGTCATGGAGATAAAAGCTACCGTCGCCTTCCTTATATGAATAATTCACCTCATATTCACGACCCACATCAAGCTCGCTTTCCTTCACATAGTCAACCGTCACAAGGGCATTGTCGGTTGTCACAACCATACCGTTTTCGTTATAAACCTTTGCACTTACGGCACCTGTGCCAACACGGAATCCCGAAAGTGTTGCACTGAACGGAGCTGTTGTGTCCGTTGCAACAAGCTTTCCATCAATAAAGAATTCAGCCTTTGTCGCCTTGTCATTTGCAGTAACCGACTCTGCCTTAACAGTTGCAACCACCGTCTCACCATATTTGATTGATTCCTTGTCAAGGCTTACCGATGCGGTCATACCGGGCTTTACGACAAAGCAATAGTCGCCTGTTTCAATATTCTCTATTTTTGCCGTGAGGGAATATGTTCCCACCTTTGCGTTCTTTAATGTATAAACATATCCGTTACTTTTGTAGCCGGAACCAACATATACACCGTTTATGTAATAATCAATCTTTTCGGCACCTGACGGTGTTTCAGCTTTGATTTCGATATCACCGCCTGCGGCAAACTCTGAGTTGCCGATTGGTGCCGTAATTTTCAGTTCATCCTCAAAGTATGGAGTGTACTTCACCCAGTCAAGCATAACCTCGTTGGAAAGAGTGGATGCCTGCTGCGAGAAAATTGAAACGTGCCATACATTGTTTGCGGCTGTATTTATTTTGTATCGTGAAACAAGCTTTTTGCCGTCGATGAACCATTCAATTGAATCTCCTCTCACCTCCGCCTTCAGGGTAAACCAATCGTGACCGTAAGTATAGGGAAGTGCATTCTGAGGGCCTTCATAAAGCGGGTCTTCTCCGTCCATACTATAGTTATTAAACACTATTTTTGTTCCTGTTCGGAAGGTTATCCATGCGTGTCGGTTGCCGGTTGAAATCTGGAACTTTGTGTTTCCCGGATTCATATGTTCAGGTAATTCAGGGAACCTCGCTCTGAACTCCATATCAAAGTTCGTTGGAGGTCTGAGTGGTCTTTCAATGCTTCGGTAGGTAAGATTTTCGCCAAATGTTGTTGAAAGCTTGATTAGACCTTCCTCCGGATAGTGGGTAACAAAGGGAGCTTGCTCAACTCTCCACCCGCCAATTTCGTTCCAGTCCTGGAAGAAAGGCTCGGTGTATTCTTTTGTAAGCTTGAGTTCATCCGGTGCAAAGTATATACTGTCCTCATTTGTACTGATGTGAACATCATTAACGAAAGCTGTTCCACCATTTGCAGCCCAGAAGTATACCGCCGCTGTCTCCCAGCCCTCATCCCTGAGTTCCTGAGTGCCAACAAACTCATCATCAAAATAAACCGACTGAATATTTGTCGTATAGTCAATTTCTATGCGATAATCATGCCAACCGCTCTCATTGGGAACAGAGATTGCCTGACCTCCGCCAAATATTGAAACCGCACCCGACTGTATATAATAACCGGCACGGTTATGTCCTTCAAAATGAACCTGCACGCCCAATGAGTTTGATGCTGTCTCTATCATATATGAAAATGAAACCGTAAACTTGTCAGCATAGAGAGCCCTTGCCTGAAGCATAGGAGCACCATCGGGCAGATATACCGAGCCGTCAGGCATACGCTTTGCACCGCCTGAAACCGACCACGCAGAAGTGCTTTGCTTATACCAGTCATCCTTTGCCGCCGCAGATACCTGAATCGGATATAATGGAGCAACCAAAGTGCAGATAAGTGCAATCATACATATAAACGAAATTATTTTTTTCATATTATTAAATCCTTTCTCTGCTATTTTGTCATTGATGAAATGTTGTATTTCACCTTTTATATCTTTTTCTTTCCACAAAATCCTCAAAGCTGAAAACTTTGTAAAAAAACATCTTATTGCTCAATTATGATAACCTGATTAACAGTTTCACGATGTGCTGAAATCAACACCACCGAAGGATTGTTTCTGTCCTGTGCATAAGACACCAGATCTGCCGCAGTAGCCTTTGTGAGTTCGGGAATGCCCCTGTTCTCGGAATATTTGAAAATTGCAGCATTTGATATGTTGAAATAATCACAGATGAGGCTGTTATTTTCAGCATCCACTTCAAAGTTTGAATCTGTCGGAATTGCTGTCACCGCAATTTTGCTGAATCCGCTTTCCGAGCGCATCACAGTTCCGATGACATATCCCGAAAGCATACTGTATCTTGAAGGTGCACCGGGTGTAATGGTTGTCATTGTATATGTTGCCGCTCTGCCATCTGCGGTGTCGGGAATAAGCGGAAGTGACATACTGAAAAGATTATGTGTTGCCTTTGGATTGTCAGCAAGCTCAATGTGATTGTACTTGTCGGCAGAGAATGACCACAAATCGCCCACATTAATCAGCGCAAAGAGTTCTTTGTCTGCGGTATATTTTATCAGTTCACCTTTTTTGTAGGCTTTTACCACATAATCAACTTCTCCTTCTTCGTTGAGTTCCTCATAAAGCTCAGCAACAACCATATATCCGCCGCCCCAGTATCTGTCATATCCGTCGTCAAGAGAATATGCAAATGCCGCCTGAGGAGTATCGCTGTCTGCATCGAAGTTTGAAAGGTCAATGTAATATGACTTTTCATTCTGCAAAGCTCCCGTTGTGTACTTGTCCTTGTTGAAAATGTCTGTTGCCGGCACACTGAGGATTTCCACATTGGTTGGGAAAAGTGCCACGTGTGTTTCAGGAGTGGTTGATGTGTAGTATAGTGAATTATTCAAATTGGAATATGTGACACTTGTGTCTTTAAGGAAAACGGGACCCGTTCCGTCATCATAGATTGTGCCAAGCTGTTGCAATGAAGAAGCGTCTTCTTTTGATGAATCATAATAATACGTATCAATCTTACTTATTTCACCGTTTTTGTTGAAACCAATCATAATCGGCTGTGCAACAGGTGCCGTATCTTCAAGTGCTTTGCTGGCAAGTGCCGCAATTCTCGCAGACTGCCGTGCAGATACTGCAAGACGGTCTTTCGCTGTGTTCATATTTGTGAAAGCAGTACCGTCCAGAAAAACCTTCTCTGCCACATCATAAACCAGATAGTTCCCTGCCATATCAACAACAGCCACTTTTGCACTGTTGCCAAAGGCTTCATCACTTACGCCGAAATTAATCATATATGCATTTTCCATGCCGGAAATGTCGCCTTCAACAACAGCAACAACCTGATCATGGAACACATAAAGGTTATATATTGTTCCCAACTTGATTGTCACATAATCATCAAGCTTGTTCCATGGTGTGTATGTGTCTTTTCCTGCAACAAATGTGTCATCCTTAATGGAAACAACTTCCACCTTTGATTTTGTGACCTTTGCGACATCTATGGAAATCTTTCTGTGCTTTGCATTCTCTGACGGGAATCTGACCGCCATAAGGTTTCCGTTTCTCAGCTTTTCAATACCAATTTCTTCTTCATCCATAAAGAGCTGATATTGGTCATAATCTCTGAGATTGATAAGGTCTGCCACCTTGTATGTATTGGTATAAATCTTCAGATTCGCTGTGTCAATTCTTGAACTGATGAAAAACTTGTAGCTTTCAATCTTCACAACATCATAGTCTCTGTCACTGTCATTGTTTATAAACGTTACACTACCAAAGTCAGGAACCATTTCACTTGAGGTGAAGTTGGGATTTGCAGCACCGTTATAAATTACTCTGGTATCGTTTGAAAGTGCAATACGCTTTGTTGAATTATTGTGTTCATATGAATAAACCCCGTCCGAAAAACCGTCAAGAACGTCGTGTGTCAGCACCAGTTCTTGATTTTTATCCGACTTGTGCATATAGATAAGCTCTCTGCCGGCTTCTCCTTTATCACGGTAAAAATAATTAACCTTGTAACCGAAAAAAGCGGATGCATCACCGTCATATTCATAAGTGATGCCCGAAATCCCAATCTGTCCGTCTTTCAAATCTGAATAGGAGTCAATGAGAGTTGTTCCGACCAGAGCATCAACAACACCTATCTCATGCTTGATTCCGTAAAGATGTTCAAAACCCAGATAAGTTTCATCAATCACGTACTCTATATCCATGTTTCCGTCTTCAAGAAGCTTGTAGGAAGTTGATTTGAGTGCAGGTGAATTTAGAGCATTAAACACCATGCGAAGGAACTTTGCCTGAGTTACGGTTCCTTCCGGTTCGAGTCCGTCCAGAATATTGGTGCGGAGCAGAATTTTGTCAACGCCCAAAGCCTCAATATACGGTGAATACCCCAACACCCTAAGCAGAACTGTTGCAGCCTCTTTTGTTGTGATTAAGTCATTGGGGCGGAAATAGTCGTTTCCGTCACCGTTCATATATCCTGCTTTTACCACAGCTTTCATTTCAGCATAATATTCATGCTCTGATGAAAGATCCTTAAAAAGTGTTTCATAGCTACTTGGATTCTCCACATTAAGTTTTGCAATCATAACCGTATACCATGCCATAAAATGTCTGGTCAACGGTTCATCATGTCTGCTTCCCATTTCACTTATATTGGACCAGTTGCGAGCGATTCCAAGTTTGTTAAGTATAAACAGCTGTTCATCTGTTATATAGTCGTTGGTGGTATACTCATATTCATCCTGAAACCCGTAATGGTTTGCAAACGTCGGAATATTGAGCACAGAAAACGACATCAACAGTGAAAGTATTAAAGCTATTAATCTTTTATTCATAATTTCTATTCCTTTCTGTTACGTTTTTAATCCACTACTTATCAGTTTCCGTAAGAACCTGTATAAAGTTCACTGTTCCATGAATAGAAGTACATATCGCTGAGCTGTGTGAATATGGCGTGAAGAGCAACAGCTGCCTCTGCTCTGGTGAGTTTATCCATTGGATGATATTTTCCATAATCATCACCCTGAACAAGACCTGCCTGCTGAAGCTTCACAACAGCGTTGTATGCATAATCGGGAATCTCTGTGTAATCTTTGAACACAAATCCCTTTTCTGTTGTTTCAATATCAACACCCATCACATTAAGGGCACGCACAATCATAACCGCCATGTCAGCACGGAGAACCTCATCACCCACACCAAAGCTACCGTCCGGATAACCGTTCACTATTCCCAGCTTGCAGGCAGTTGCAACCACATTGTTGTACCAGTCGCCTTTCTTCACGTCTGTGAAGTTTGCATCTGTTTCTGTAAGCTCGATTTCAAAAACTCCCAGAAGAATCTTAAGAAATTCTTCACGGCTTATGGTGTCACCTGGTCTGAATTTTCCGTTGCCGTCACCTGACAAGATGCCAAATTCACGGAGAGTTGTGATTTTTTCCTTTGCCCATTCATATTCAGCCGTTATATCGGTGAAAGGAGGAATTGGGTGTCCGTCTTTGTTTGTTTCTGCAGCAACAGGTTCTGTGATGCCTATGTTGAATCCGTCGTTATTACCTTCTGTTGCTCCGTTACCCGCTGTCACCTTGCCGTCCGAACCGTTGGAAGTGCTTCCGCCGAAGCCGGAGCCACCGCCTGAACCTCCGCCGTTTGGATCGGAATTATTCGCATCCTTACGTGCAGCATTATAATTTTTTTCAATGTCTGACAGATAGCTGTAAGGCTTTGCCAGCATAAGATTATACACAGCATCCGGTACCGTGGGTCTTTTTCCGTCGATTGTAATCCAGCCGTTTTCCACGGCTTCTTCAACCTCACT
>JAZNLK010000005.1:0-13860 GCA_045579055.1 Clostridia bacterium | reverse complement strand
TACAGCTTTGCAACTCCTTGGCTCACAGAACGACATGGCTACGATCCGACTTGGGTCATCAGCAGGTGCAAAGCCTATAAAGGATGCAACATATTTTTGATTGCCTCTGGGCTGTTTTTCAGATGTTCCTGTTTTTCCCGCAATCCTGTATCCTGCAAGGTAAGCATTTTTTCCGCCACCAACCGACACAACCGACTCAAGAATTTCACACATTTTCGCACTAGTTTCTTCCGAAACGACCTGACGCACCACCTGCGGTTCAAAGTCCTGAACCACATTTCCCTCATTATCCACAAGCTGTTTGACCAGATGCGGCTTCATAAGCTTTCCGCCATTGGCAACGGCTGAAACCATTGTAACCATCTGGAGAGGAGTTATGTTAAAGCTCTGCCCGAAGGACGAAGTGGCAAGGTCAATTTCCTTGAAATTTTCTTTTGCGTGAAAAATTCCGTTTGTCTCACCCGGAAGTTCAATTCCTGTCACGTCACGAAAACCGAAACCTTCCATATACTTGAAAAAGTTTTCTTTTCCGACTTTTGCCCCAATCTGGATAAAAGCAGGGTTGCAAGAGTTCTGAACAGCCTCAACAAAAGTCTGCACACCGTGTCCGTTTCGGTTTGCACAGCCTATATCTCTGTCTGCCACGTGAATTGAACCATCGCAGTAAAAAGGCTCGGTAAGCGATATTGCGTTTTCCTCCAGTGCCATTGAGGCAACAGCAATTTTAAATGTTGAACCCGGTTCATATGAGTCAACAACAGCTTTGTTTCTTCTGAGAAACTGAGTATACTGCGTAATTGCTGCATTATAATCTGCACCTTCAAGTTTTTCCAGTTCTTCATTAACTTCAGGATATTTTTCAACAACAGCATCTGTAATCTCAAAAGGATTATTCAGATCATAATCTGGCTTTGTTGCCATGGCAAGGATTTCACCGGTTTTCACATCCATTATGATTGTTGCGGCGCCTTCCTCCAACTTATTCTCAATACGTGCGTTTTCCAGATGTTTTTCAGCAATATGCTGCATTGTTTCATCAATAGTGAGAACAACACTGTACCCATCCTGAGCCTCATAATAGCTTTCGTAATTATCCGGAACATCAAGCCCCGATGTCTTGTTTGTCGAAACAATTCTTCCCGGAACACCGGAAAGCTGCTTGTTGTATACCATTTCAATACCTTCAAGGCCGATATTGTCGCTTCCGGCAAAGCCTATAACCTGAGATGCAAAATTACCGTAGGGATAGTACCGTTTTGTGTCTTCCGTAAATCTTATTCCGTCGATATCATAAGCCTCAATATATTCACGAAGTTTGTCTGCTTCGTCTTTTTCCACTTTTTTCTTAATATACTCAAAGCTGGATTCCTTCAGAATTTTTGCCAGAACATCGTCTTCGTTCAAATTCAATATGTTTGCAATATTCATCGCAATCTGTTCCGGGGTCTGCCCTGAATTTCCCCTTACATTTTTCGGAGAAATGCTTATTGTTTCAACACTGAGATTATCCGCAACAACCTTCATGTTCCTATCATAAATCAAACCTCTTTTGGGAGTGATCATATTATCGGTTGTCTGTTGTTCACGTGCAGCAAGTGAAAGTTCCTCTCCTCTCACAAGCTGAAGCCACGCCACTCTTACCATTAAAGCACAGAAAAGGAAGACTGCCCCAATGAGCAGCCATCCTATCTTCTTCTTTTGCATGAATGTAGTTTGTTCGTTTTGCACCGCAATTACCTCCAAAGAATCAACCCGTCTTCAGATACAATCTCTATGTAATTATATTGGATGCAACAATTCAAATATGCCAAATCAAACATATCTTTTTCACAGCAGATAAAAGTGCCGCAATTTAATCAAATATGTTCAAAGCTCCGGTCATTGAACCGGTTACTCCCTTCATTGCTGATGTTTCGGACTTCTTATTCTTTTCACCGGGAGTTTCTGCAAAATCTTCTTGCTCCATATCAATATAAAAAATCTGATCCCGTTCAGGTCTGATCATTCCGTATTTTTCGCTTGCTACCGTCGAAAGCTGTTCCTTGTCAACAGCTTTGTCAATCTTTACTTCCAAAGCTTCAATCCGGGCACAAACCTCGGCATTATCCGCCTGTTGTGCCGCAATATCATTATTAATTTCATTTATTTTTACATAGCCGTTCACGATTGCAAATGCAACAGCAAAACAAACCGCCACCTTCAGAAAACTCGCAAGACTCCTTGTGGAACGTCCTTTCCCTGTTGTCCTATCCGCCTTCGGCTTTTCATCGGTGTGAAGTGTTTTGATCCCGACATTGTCTTCCGACTTATAAGTATAATCCAGTTTGTACGCACTACTGGTATTATACCCATACATATTGGCCATTTTAACTTCACCCCTGTTCTTCTTTTTATATTTTCTTTATCGCTCTGAGCTTTGCACTGTGTGCTCTGACATTATTTTCAAGTTCTTCTTTTCCCGAAACAACGGGTTTTCTGGTTACAATTTTCACAACCGGCTTCTTTCCGCAGACACAAACCGGAAAAGACTTGGGACATTCACATCCCGATGCAAGCTTTGCAAAAGTCTGCTTCACTATTCTGTCTTCAAGAGAATGGAAGGTTATAATCGACAAAACCCCACCGGGCTTCAGAACCTCAACAAAATCCTCAATCGCCTGTTCAAGAATTTCCAATTCCTTGTTTACTTCAATACGTATCGCCTGAAAGGTTCGTTTTGCTGGATGCTTGTCTGCAAATCTGATTTTTGCGGGAATTGCACTCTTTATTATCTCACTCAGCTGAAATGTTGTTTCAACAGCAGATTCCTCTCTGGCTTTCACGATTGCCCTTGCAATCTGTCTTGCAAACTTGTCTTCGCCGTATTCAAATATAATCCTGGCAAGCTCTGCTTCAGAATATCCGTTCACAACCTCATAAGCCGAAAGGCTGTCCTCTCTGTTCATCCGCATATCTAATCTTGCATCCATATTATAGCTGAAGCCTCTTTCAGCCACATCAAGTTGGGGCGACGAAACCCCCAAGTCAAGGATTGCTCCGTCTATCTTGTCAATCCCCAAATTCTTAAGAACATCTTTAACATCTGCAAAATTGCTGTGAACGATATTCACAATACTTCCATAACCCGACAAACGTTCCGATGCTGCATTAATTGCCGTCATATCACGGTCAATCCCCACGAAAGTGGCTTTATCACTCAGTTTGGAACACACAAGCGAAGCGTGCCCTCCACCGCCGAGAGTTCCGTCCACATAAACACCGTCAGGTTTGACTTCAAGAAGTTCAACACTTTCTTCAAGCAGAACAGAAATGTGATTGAATTCCGTACTCATAATCCAAGTCTCTCCATTGCCCCTTCAATCTCTTCGGAATCAAGAGACGGGTCATTCATATAAGCCTCCCAATCTTCTTTGTTCCAGATTTCCATACAGTTGGAAACACCCACAATAACAACTTCTTTTCCAAGATTGGCATATTCACGATATGCAGGAGGTATAACAACTCGACCCTGTGCATCAATTTCACATTCCGTTGCCCCGGCAAAGAAGAATCGGCGAAGCTTTCTTGCATCTGCGCCCTTCAGCTCAAGAAGTTCCTGCTGAAAGGCTTCCCACTCTTCTTTTGAATACGCACAGAGACAGTCATTAACACCTTTGGACAGCACAAAAGTTCCACCAAGGTCATCTCTGAACTTTGATGGAATGCTTACTCGACCTTTTGTATCAAGGTTATGAAAATATTCACCAATAAGCATAGCCTTGCTCTCCCTGTACCGCGCGTACCATTTTTATACCACTTTGTGGAATTTCGCTCCACTTTGTTCCACTTTTCTCTATTCTACTATACTTTTTTGGAATTTGCAATACTTTTTAAAAAAATTTTTAAAAAATTTGTAATTTTTTTGTAACATTCGGTCGAAACCTCATTTTTACAGAACTTATGCACATTTTTTCTGTACACAAAAAGAAGCTGTCTGAAAAAATCAGCCAGCTTTTCTTGATTTATATTTAATTTTTTTTACTTTCCCGTATCCACTCGCTTTTCGCAAAAATACGTATATCCCTTTTCTGTTTCAATTCTTTTGAAGTCTACCCCAAACACATCAGGCACCACGCCGGACAAAAAAACACTATCCGGAGTATCCTCAATCACCATTTTCCCTTCACTCATAACAGCAATTCTATCCGCAACTGAAAAAGCAAGAGATATATCATGCATAACCGCAGCAATTCCTTTTCCTTCCCCGGCAAGTTTTTTCAGCACATCCATCAATTGCAGTTGGTTTGCAACATCAAGAAATGTTGTTGGTTCATCCAAAAATATAAACTCAGTATCCTGAGCCAATGCCATTGCAATATACACATTCTGACGCATTCCACCTGAAAGTTCGAACATTTTTTTATTTGCAAGCGGCTCAACATTCATTTTCCGCATTGCGTCCAAAGCAATTTGCTTATCTTTTTCGCCGTATATTCTCGGATAATTCAGATACGGAAACCTTCCGTGCAGAACCAACTGCTCCACCGTCATTTCAACGTTACCTCTCCCCTGAGGAAGATATGCAATCTTTTTGGCAACATCACATTTTTTCATTTCTTTTATTTTTCTGCCGTCAATGGTTATTTCGCCGGTGCTGTATGGCATCAGCCCCAATACTGTTTTCAACAGAGTTGTTTTACCACAACCGTTAGAACCGACAATCCCTATCAGCTGTCCTTTTTCAAGGCTCAAGGATATCTCATTGAGAATTTGTTTTTCACCGTATCCGGCACAAAGCTTTTCAATCTTAATCATTTCGATGTCCTCCTTTGTTCTTTATGAGAATATAAACAAAAAAGGGTGCACCCAAAAATGCCATAATAATTCCCACAGGGATTTCATAGGGTGCAAAGGCTGTACGTGCAACAGTGTCGCACAACGACACAAACCCGGCACCGAACATAGCACAAAGCGGCAACAAGTGTTTTGCCTGAACAACTCCGATTCTGCGTATCAGATTAGGAACAATCAATCCCACAAAGGAAAGTAATCCCGCAAGGCTTACCGCACAGCCGGACAGCAATGCGACCATAATCAAAAACATAATCCTTGTTCTGCCGCTGTTCATTCCGAGTCCTTTTGCCACGTCTTCACCCATGGTCAGAACGTCAAGCTCATTGGACAACGTAAACAAAATCACAAGAACCACACCAACAATAATCAACGCAGGAAGCAATTTTTGATACGTGACCGCAGAAAAATCACCCATCTTAAAATCATTGCTCATAACCGCAACATCAGGATTATACGCAACAATCATATCCGAAAAAGCATTCAACAGGCTGTTCAACGCAACACCCATCAGTATCACAGTTCCTTTTGATGCCCTCCAGCGGCAGGCTCCGATACTAATAACGGCAGCAGCAACAAAAGCACCCACAAACGCAAATACAGACAGTTTCCAACCGCCGTAAACCCCAAACACAGCACAGAGGGTCACAGCAAGACCTGCACCTGAGTTAACCCCGATTATGCTTGGTGATGCAAGTCTGTTGGAAAGAACATTTTGAACAACCGCACCCGAAACACTCAACGCTGCACCGGCAATCAGACACCCCAACAACCTTGGCAGGCGAACATATATCAGAATCCGTTCATCCACACCAATCGCACCGTGGATCACTGCACTGAAAAAACTCTTTGCCGGAATGTGCACGCTTCCGAATCCAAAGCCAAAAACGGCTGCCATAACAAGCAAAACAGCCGCCGCAATATAAAGTACAAGAATTTTTCGGTTATTTTCGCAATTTCTCGCAAAGAATTTCATAAGCTTCATCCCAACGTGCATTCGGCTTCATATTAAAAAGACGTTTATCCATAAAATGCAGCCGTTTTTCCCTAACAGCACTCAGCTCCCGAAGTGCAGGATTCTCCTCAATCATACTTGTCAGATTCTTTTTCACCGCCTCCGTATCATCACCCATCTGCACCGCAAAAATATGATACGGTTCCGCCTTTACAATACTCTCGATGCTCAATTTATCCAACAAGTTCTTGTCATTGTCCGCAATATTCAGACATCCCATTTCCTTTAACATCTCACCAAAGAAGCTGTCCTTACTGCTTTTTGCACGAATACTTCCTGCCGACACCCTCAAAAAAAGAACTCTCTTTTTTTCAGGCGGAATGTTTTCGTCAGCAAATTCTTTTTTTATCTCATCAATCCGATTTTGCACCACAATTCCATTTTTTTCAAACAAGTCTTTTCTACCGGTAATGTCCGTGCAAACATCAAGCATTTCAATATAATCCTCAAATGAGCTGACATCAAAATATGCAACAGTTATTCCTGCACTTTCCAGAATATCCTTAATTTCCAGATGTCCTGCCGTCGCAGCACTTGCCAGAACAAAATCAGGTCTGACCGCCAGAAGTATTTCTGCATTAGGTTTTTTTACAGTCCCAAGCTTCACCGCATCACCCATATCCAGACCGAAATCGTCCCACGCATCATCCGCCGAAGCACACAAATTGCCACCTGACAATTGCCACACATCTGCAAAACTGCCAATAAGTGCCGCAACTCTTTTTGGGTTTCTTTCCACCACAATCTCACGGTCTAAGGCATCAGTAAAGGTAACAACATCACCCTTTGATTCTTCGGTTTGGTTGCCACATCCGACAAAACTGACACTCATGGCAACACTCAATAAAAAGAAAATAACTCTATTAGCCAATGATTTTCTTTTCAACATAATCAAATCCAAGCCTTTCAATGGTATCAGCAAATCTTTCACCCTTGATGCCCTCATCTTTGAAAAGCATAATCGCTTTCTCAACCGCCGCCAATACCTCTTTCTCAGACGTAAAAATCATTGAAAGCGGTTTCCCCATAGCAGTTTTCTTTCCCCAACGGCCACCAATGCAGAATTTATACCCCACAGAAGCATTCTTTATTGCACCAAAATGACATTTATCCGCACATCTTCCGCATCGGTTACAAAGCTCAGCATCAATATGTATTTCTCCGTCAATTACCTTTGCCGCTTTCATCGGGCAGGCGTTTTCCACAGCACACTTGCCGCAGCCTCTGCAATCGTTCACATCTACCTCAAACACTCTTTGTCCGATAATACCTATGTCATTCAAATCAGGCTTTACGCAGTTGTTAGGACATCCACCCACAGCAATTTTGAATTTGTGGGGAAGAACAACGTCATGATATCCCACATAAAACAAGTTATGAATTTTCTCACTCAATCCAAAGGTGTCAATCAGACCAAACTGGCAGGTTGTCCCCTTGCACGACACCACTGGTCGAACCTTGGGGCCTGTTCCCCCGGTTTCAAGACCGTATTCTTTCAAAAATGAAATCAGGGCAGGAATATCATCATATGAAACCCCCTGAATCTCCACAGTCATACGGCTTGTCATTGCCACTTCACCGGAACCGAACCTATCCGCCGCATCAGCTATGGCTCTTTGCTCGGTGGTAGTAATCTTTCCGTTGCGTGTAATCACACGAACATTGAACACGTCGGAAAACCGCTTATCTCTAAGGCAACCAAGTCCTTTGACCTGTGCAATCTCTTCTGGCGACAGCACTCTCCCGGGAGTTGTCTCATTCAGTTTTTCGGAATTAATCATTTCACTTTCCTCCAAGAATTTTCTATTCAAATCATACCATATCTCAAGCATTATGTCAAACCACTTTGTCGCTGTACTTAAACTACTGCAAAACTATACCCCGTCAAATCCAAAAGATTCAACGGGGCAATCTTATTCTTCAACCTTTATAACCTTAACCTCATTTTCCACCAGCTTTGCCATCAAGGCAGCATCAGGGGTTCCTTCGGTTACAATATAATCAATTTCTTCCATGGGCACCAGTTTAACAAAACCCACACCACCCATTTTGCTCTTATCGCACAGATAATACTTTTCTCTTGCATTGGCAAGCATCTTGTGCTTGATTCCGCATTCAGCCTCATTGCTTTCAAGAATGCCTGCATCTGAGGTAATGCCTTTGCTGGAAAAGAAAATCTTGCTCGCGAAGTAATTCTCTTCGATGGCTTGTTCAGCAAGTGTTCCCACAAATGACTGATTGTTGCTGAGAACTCCTCCAACTGAAATAACCTTGATATGTTCACAACCCGAAAGTTCTGCAACAACTCTGAGCGAATTGGTAATAACCGTCACATTGCTGCGATTTTTCAATTCCTTTGCCATAAAGAAGGTTGTTGTGGAGGCATCAAGAAAAATTGTATCCCCTGCAGCAACATATTTCACCGCTTCTTTTGCAAGCTTTATCTTGGCATCAACATTTATATGCTTTCTCTTTTCAAGAGAAATCTCATAAGTACCGCCCTCAATAGGAACTGCTCCGCCGTGAGTTCTTCGGAGAGCTTCCTGCTTTTCAAGCTTTTCAAGATCTCGTCTCACGGTTTCTTCAGTAACACCCAATTCAAGGCTCAAGCGACTGACCGAAACAACACCGTCCGAATTCAGGAAGCTTAATATTTTTTTTTGGCGTTCAAGTGCTAACACGCCATCCCCTCACTTTCGTTTCAGGTTTTTCCGAAAACTATTTTTCACATTTTCTGATTATTTTCACAATGGAGCCGTTTTTCAAGCCTGCCGAGTTTGCATCATCTGTGTCAATATGCATTTCAACATTAAAGTCGTCACGCACTCTGACCTGAACATCATAGAATCTTGTGGGCTTGATTCCTTCAACCTCAACATCCACATAATCATTATCCTTTATGCCGTTTTCTTCAGCATATTCAGGAGTGAGATGGATATGACGGTTGGCAATGATTACGCCTTCCTTCAGGTATACACAACCCTTAGGGCCAACAAGCACCATCTTTTCGGAACCTTCAACCTTTCCTGAAGGACGAACCGGAGGGCTTACCTTCAAAACAAATGTATCTGTTCTTGAAATTTCAACCTGAGTATTCTTTCTGACAGGTCCAAGAACTCTGACATTCTCGATTGACTTCAGCGAAGGCCCAACAAGTGTAACAACTTCTTCAGATGCAAATTCACGTCCCATAAGATACTTTTTCACGTGAAGCTCATAGCCTTTGCCAAAAAGCGTTTCAAGATCCTCTTGTGACAGGTGTATATGACGTTGAGATACGCCGATTTTTATCTGTCCTTTGTTATTTATATTGTCAATGACTGTTTTCACAGCCTTTGCTATTGTGTCTGTATCATACATATTCTTCACCTTGAACAAAGAGTACCCGACCCTTTGAACCCTGTTTCAGATTTCCGTCTTTCCGGATTGTCTGTTAAGGAATTAATCTTCCATATCAAAGAACTTTGTAAGTTCTGCGTGAGGTCTTGCAATAACAGCAGAACCAAAGATATTGCCGATTTCGTCTGCAGCCTTGAGACCTGCTTCAACAGCCGCTTTAACAGCTGAAATCTCACCTGCAACAACAAATGTAACCAGACGTCCACCAAGTCTCTTTTCAGTGTGAACAACTCGTACATCTGCAGCCTTTGTCATTGCATCAAGACCTTCGATTGCCGCAACAAGTCCCTCAACTTCAATCAAACCGATTGCTTCAGGATAAGCTTTAGGAGCATCTTCTACTCCAATAAAACTCTTGGGCAGCTTCTTGTTGTACTTATCCTTGTTCATATCAAGAAGATAAGCCATCTTTTCTGTGCCGTCACCGGGGTTGGGGATGGTGTGAGAAATAATATACTTACCTTCAGCCTCTGCGTATGCCTTACCCGCTTCTATTGCCGCCTTAACAGCCGCAACATTACCTTCCACCTTCACCTGCATTACCAAAGGTGCAGGAACATCCAAGCTACCCGGACGGGTACGGTCAAATGCAATAATTTTAACGTCTGCAGCTTTCGCACAGAGGTCTGCTGCAACCACTGATGTTGTAAAGCTGTAAACTTCTAACATTCCCAATGCTTTCATAGGATTTTTCCTTTCTGTGTCAATTGAAGTATTCCTTCATCTTTTCCGTTACATTCCATTGGCAGAGGTGTATTGAACCCCATATGCCCTGCAAACACTAAACAATATGGAAGCCGTCAACAAGCACGCAACGTCTCTGACGTGTGAATGAACGTGCCGATGTAATACCTTCGCCAGTGGGACCTGCAATGGTGAAGGTTGTGTGACCCTCGCCGCCGGCACCTATACCTGCATATGAAGGAGCATTCTTAACAAATATTGTTGTTTCAACAGCTCTTGCAAAAGCAGTGAGTCTGTCAACATTCTTTGAGTGAATGTGAGCTGAATGGCGATTGCCGTGTTCAGCCTTGCAAGCCTCTGTGATTGCTTCTTCAATATCCTTTACTCTCACGATGGGAAGAATCGGCATCATCATTTCAACCTGAACAAAGGGATGCTTTGCATCTGTTTCACAAATAATCAATCTGGGGTCTGCATCAATGCCTATTTCCTTCAGGAACAATCTTGCATCTTTACCAACCCATTTCTTGTTAATGCCAAACTTACCGTCTTTTTCAATAAGAGCAACCTTAACCAGTTTGTCAATTTCTGCACCCTTCAGGAGGTATGCACCATTCTTCTGCATATTGCGGATAAGGCTGTCTGCAACTGTATCGAACACGAAACACTCCTTTTCTGCAATACAGGGAAGGTTGTTATCAAAGCTTGCACCCTTGATAATGTCAGATGCTGCCTTTTCGATGTCTGCTGTATCATCAACAATAACAGGAGGATTACCTGCACCTGTACCGATTGCTTTCTTTCCTGATGAAAGAAGCATCTTAACAACACCGGGGCCGCCCGTCGCAACAAGCATTCTTACGATAGGTGACTTCACCATTTCGTTTGATGTATCCATTGTGGGATTATAAACTGATACAACCAGATTTTCAGGACCACCTGCCTCAAGAATACCACGGTTAACCAGGTCAACAGCGTAGTTTGCAATTTTCTTTGCATTGGGATGGGGGTTGAACACAACCGCATTACCACCTGCAATCATACCGATCGAGTTACAAATAACTGTTTCACTGGGGTTTGTTGAAGGAGTGATACTTCCGATAACACCGAAAGGTGCCATTTCAATAAGTGTCAGTCCCTGGTCTCCGGTCTTTACTGTGGGCTGGAGATCTTCTGTTCCAGGAGTCTTGTTTGCAACAAGCTGATGCTTGATAATCTTATCCGAAACTCTGCCCATACCGGTTTCTTCAACACCCAATTTTGCCATTACTTCGGCTTCCTCAAGAGTAAGGCGACGAATTGCTTCAATCATCTTTTCTCTCTGTTCAACAGTATAGCTCTTGTACTGGATATAAGCCTTCTGAACAGCCTCCAGCGCTTCTGTCATAGTGGGGAAAACACCCTTCAGTTTCTTGTCGGGCTCCACCTTTGTGTCCATATTCTTGATAACACTTTCAACTATACGGCTTATGTATTTTTCATCAACCATTTTCATTCACCTCAACTAAATAATTGTATTCCACATCTTCTCATCAGGATTTGCAATAACCGTGCTGTCAAGGAACATTGTTCCGTCAGCAACCTGGGATTTTGCATACTCGATTGCACTTTCAACCGCTGCAACCTCACCCGTCAGAAGCATATAAGATTTTCCGCACATACCTCTTGCCACACGAAGCTCAATGAGGTCAACAATCGCAGTTTTCGCTGCAATATCAGCTGCATAAATTATTGATGCTGCCGAATATGTTTCAAGAACTCCAAGTGCACGCTTATCTTTCACATCCGTTGCACCGTAAAGTGCAGGGAAAATTGTTTCGTGGGGATTACCCAAAACAAAACTGTCAATGAGCTTTTCCGGGAACATTGCTCTCACCGCATCAATTGATGCGCGGACAGCACTTAATTCACCTTCAATAAGGATAATATATTTACCCGGACAGACAACCTCGGCTTCAATAACACTAACCTCTGCCGTCTTAATCATAATATCCGCGGCTTTCATACCGGTGGAAACTGTTGCCAGTTCTGCCATTGCCAATGCTTTTGCCATTTATTCGTTTCCTCCCTTTCTACCGCATTATTTCAAGTTTTATAAATTTTTCTGTTATTTCTATCACTTTTGCCTTCCAAGGGCTGTGGATTTCAGCACCCAACCCTTCGCAAGTTGCAATTTTTTGGAATTTTTCCACTTCATCGCCAACCTTCACAATGGGTTTTGCAGGCTGACCTATATGTTGCCTCAATTCAATGCGAAGAGTTTTGCATTTTTTGTCAAAATCTTCAGGTAGGTCTCCAAATGGAGCTTCTACATTATACTGAGCAACCCCAAGCCTGTTTATCAAACGTTCCATAGGGACATATCTGAATGGTCTGTGTTCATTCACACCCTTGAACGTCGGTTCAGGAAGCTTGATTCCTCTGGCACGGATTTCGTCACGGAACGTGCCGATAAGCATTGCCGGGGAAAGCCCCTGGTGGCAGGCATACATTTCACAAAGTCTGCATTGAGAGCAGTATGCCGCATTCAGAAGAGCCGGAACGTCGCTTGTCATACCTTTTGTGGCCGCTCTCATAAAGGAATGAGGCTCAATGGGATGACCGAGCAAGTTTCTTGAGCACAAATCAGTACACATTCTGCACTGACAGCAAGCACTCATAGCTCTGTATATGTTAATTTTTGTACTTGTTTTCTTTTTCAGAATAACGGGATGGTTTTTTGGAAGAACAAGAACCGCATTTGTGGTTTTTGTGACAACTTCCTTTCGTTCTGCAATTCTACCCGTCATTGCACCGCCGCTTATAAATTCAACATCTTCAACCGATGCCCCACCGGCAAGCTCCACAACCCGACTCAGCGGTATGCCGAGAGGAACTCTGAATGTTCCGGGGGAATTAACCGCACCTGCAACTGTCACATATTTATAACACACAGGTCGGTTTTCAGTCATCGCATAATAGGTGTTGAGCATAGTCTCAACATTGAACACAATTATGCCTTCCGAAATTGGAAGCTGACCCGGTTTCACAACCTTTCCGGTCGCTTCATAAATCAATATAATTTCATCGCCTGCAGGATAAACCTCCGGCAAAAGCGAGATTTCCATATGCTTGAAATTCTCAAGCTGATCGTTCACTTCTTCAACAGCCTCGGTATAAGCCTCTTTAACTGCAACAATGGCAGTTTTTGCTCCAACAGCCTTGCGTACTGCATCAAAAGCTGTGAGAACTTCTTTTGCAAAGGTTGAAAGAAGCTGTCTGTGAAGTCTGAACAAAGGCTCACATTCTGCACAGTTGAGAATCACTGTGTCAGCCGTATCACTGAGCTTCGCATACGAAGGGAATCCGGCACCACCTGCACCAACTACTCCGCATTCTTTCATAAGTTCTTTCAAAGCTGTCATTTGCATAAGCAGAATCCCCCTTCCACAAAACTAAAACTTTCTGATATTTATGCAAAGTCCTCGCCATCGTCAACAATACCAACGATTGCCGCATCAACAGGGGCAGTATCCATTCCGCATCCGATACGTGCAGCACTGCCTGTTGCAACAAGAACATATTCACCAATACCTGCGCCGATGTTATCAATGGCAACCAGCCGTGAATTCTTTGCCGCCATCTTTTCAACCGGCTCAACAATCATAAACTTGTTTCCCACAAGGTTTTCATTCTTGCGTGTTGAAACAACGCTTCCGATTACTTTTCCGATAATCATACTTTTCTCCCTTTCAAAGATTAGCAACTGCGGGGCAGGGCGAGCCTGCCCCCGAAATTGCTATGTACCCGAATTAACTTATTTGAGAACGGGCAAAATCTTCTCAACATCATTGTGAGGTCTGGGAATAACGTGTGTAGCGATGATTTCGCCAAGCTTCTGAGCGCTCTGTCCGCCTGCTTCAACTGCAGCCTTAACAGCACCAACGTCACCA
>JAZNLK010000004.1:0-4845 GCA_045579055.1 Clostridia bacterium | reverse complement strand
TTCCAATTTTTACCAAGGGGGTCTAAGCCAGACCCCCCTAGACCCACCAAAATCACCAAAAAATATACCTATGTTTTGTTAAAAATGACGGGGCGCATTTTAGCCTACTCATCATCGTATATTTTGTCAAAATTTGGTCTTTTTGAGCTATATTTCTGTGATTTTCGTTTTTACTATATATCAAATAAAGTCATTTTTGCTCCAAATTAAATTTTGTATATCATTACTAAAAACTGCAAAGGCTTGATAATACTGAATAAAATAAAAAACTGTTTGTAATAGAACACGTGGGGTTTAGATTCAGACAGTTTTTCAATCATTATTAGCTTTTTTGCGATATTGGAGAGGTGTCATGTTGTAATGGGCTCGAAAGGCTTTAAAAAATGAAGTTTCGGAAAGATATCCCACAGTTCTGCAAATTTCGCCGACTGTCATATTTGTTGTGCGCAACAACCAACCGGCAGAATTCATCCGGGCATTGCAAAGCTTTTTGCGAAAATTTGTTCCGTAACAGGTGCGAAGAACACGGTTTAGCTGTCGGGTGGAAATGTTAAGCCTGCCGGCAAGTACATCTTCGGTGGCGTTTTCCGCAAGGTTTTGTTCAAAAAAGTCATCAATATAGTCCAAACGTTTGTCGGGAAGAACATCATTATTTGCGACTTTTGTTGTAAATGAGTCGAGTTTTTTGAAGATGCCTGACATCAAAAGAAAATAAATTGAATTTATACTTTGATAACGTAAAAGATCATTTTCACGGTGCTCTGCAAGAATTTCGTTGCACAGTGAAAGCTCAAATTCCGAAAGATTCATTTTTGTGGTTTGGGAATTTGATTCGTAAAAGCTTTTTGCCATAGAGTCGGGTTTTATGACAAATGAAAATATAAAACATTGGTAATCGTCGGATTTTTCTTTTGGACAATGATATTGTCCGGGAGCGATGAGCAATGCATCACCTGCAGAAAGGCGGAAGTTCCTGGCATCCACGTCAACCGTGCAGCTTCCGCTCAGGGCAATATGAAATTCGTATTTTGCATTGCTGTGGCGGTTTACGTTCCAATCTGTTATGCGGTGTGGATATTCAGGACCCACCTGAATCCGGCATTGTTGTTCTCCAAATATCATTTTTATGGAATGCATTGTTGTTCCTCCTTCCTGAAAATATGGGGCTGTTGCGTCAATCTGACAACAGCCCCGTTGTGTTTGAATTATTATTTAAGCAATCTCTTAAAGCCTGCCTGACAAACTTTTCCGTCAAGAGCCTCAAGAACTGACTCTTTGCCGCCTTTTTTCAGGAGGTCGGCAATTTTCCCGAATACAACATCAATTGCATCACGGTAACGTGCAACAATTTCATAATTATGTGCAAGAGTCGGATCACAAGCTGTGTTTGCAAGGAAACCTTCGTCAAGCATCAGCACTGTGTACAGTGTTTTAAGTTCAAGAGAATAATCATCAAAACTAAAGTGCGAAAGACAGGGGAATCCGCTGCAGCTGATGTTGAGACCGTGTTTTTTGCCAAGCTCAATCCAGTTGTTCTGAAGTGCTGTGCCTATGCGTGCTACGTGTTCCCAAACCTTGGTTCTTTCCATTTTTTCAAGAGTTGCAAGTGCTGCTGTGGGACCAACTGCTTCTGTCCAGTATGTACTGCTGATAAAGGATTCGTGAGCACCCTCCATTGCGGCTGCTGTTCCAATCGCTGCGGCAATGGGATGGCCGTTGCCCATTGCTTTTGCAAATACCGCCATATCGGGGTTAATTCCAAGTTCTTTATGGCATCCACCAAAGGTATAACGCCAGCCGATGGTGATTTCGTCAAATATCAGAAGAGAGCCGTTTTTGTGAAGTGTGTCACGGACATATTCCAAAAATCCTTCTTCGGGAAGCTCGTTTCGCATGGGTTCCATAATTACGCAAGCAAGATCATCGCCATGCTCCGCAATGAGTTTGTCAAAGGCTTCTTTGTCGTTTGCCATGAAGGTATATGCTGTTCCTGCAAGCTGACGGGGAACACCTGAGGGCTTGAGACCGGGAAGATGAACACCGTCAAGTGCCCGGTCGTCTGAAAGGTTTGATGCAAGATACCAGTCTGACCAGCCGTGATAACCGCTGATTGCAACAAGGTTTCTGCCTGTTGTTGCTCTTGCAATACGCACTGCAATTGCACAGATTTCGCCACCTGTTCTTGCAAAGCGAGCCTGTTCTGCCCATGGATGAATTTCGCAAAGCCGGTCAGCAAGATAAACTTCTTCGGGTGCACAGAGAGATGTCATTGAACCATTCTGAATTTTGTTTATAACTGCTGCTGTTACATCGGGGTCAGCATAACCAAGTAGGCAGGCTGCAATTCCGTTTGTTGTCATATCGGTGTATGTGTTGCCATCAAGGTCGGTAATCTGGCAGCCCTTGGCACTTACTGCGTAGTTGGGCCATTTGTCGGGTGCAAACATTTCGGGTCTTTTTGAGAGAAGCTGTACGCCACCGGGCATACGTTCTTTTGCGTGAGTGTATAATTCTTGTCCTTTTGGTGTATTCATTTTTGTTTTCTCCTTTATTCTGGAATTCTTGTTTTTTCAGCATACCAAAATACTAAAGAGTTTTCAATAATCTGTAACGCCGATTATTTTGGATAAATGTCCTGTAAGGATAGTTTTATTGTTGGAGAAAGCTCATGGAATGCTTTTGTATATATTACATAATCTACCACATACTTTGAAAAAAATCAATGATGTAAAATACATTTTTATTTGTAAATAATGGGTTTTGCGGTTGTGATTTCATCCCACAGATTTTTGTCAACCATTTTGCTCCAAGCATTAAGGATTTTTCTGAATAGCTTGAATTCGCCATTGCCGATTTTGATGCCATTAAAGTGGCTTACGGGTGCAACGCAATAGGGAATTGTTGTGATACAAAACAGTGGACTAGATTAAATGGGTATAAAATGGTTAGTGAAGATAATCTGCATATACCGACTTATGTATTTGAAGATCGTTTATACGAAGGTATACGTGAGTTTGCAAACTGAAAGTTTACAAATGTTCAACTTTTAATTATGAAAAATACATTGCATAAAAAAATTTTTTAAGGTATAATCTAATTATGAATTGTGTGGAAAGGTTGGATGAGCAAAATGATTTATACTATTGCAGTACTATTTTTGTTTGCAACCATAATCGCACTTCGTTATAAAGGAAGAAAGAGTTTGCTTATTGCGGCAATGGTGTTGTTTCTGGATATAACGATTTTTTCTGTTGTACTCTATATTGCAAAGTGTGGCAACTATCCTTACCCCGATTCCTCGTTTATGATGCTTGATTACAAAGGCTACATTATGCTCAGCAAGTTAAGAATTCCCTTTTATGAGGTTATTCGTATGCAGAATATCGGGCTTGCAGGTTTTTGGTTTTGTATGCCTTTTGTTTTGAATCTTATAGGTGTTGAACGGAAATGGAAATGGATTGACTATGTTTCGTTGGTTATTCCTCTGGGATTTATGATTTTTTATGACCCTGAAGTGAGACTGGATATGTTTTTCCATTTACATTCACTGTCTGCGGGGGAACTGCAATCTTTTCAGAATATGATTAGTTGGCTTGGTATCATTTGCATAATATGCATTATTTTGTTTATGTTTCTTCCTATTATAAGGCTATTGACGGCGTTTTTCTCAAGCACGCTGTTGTTGAAAAAAAAGCAACTTATTTCTCTTGTTGTCAGCTTGATTGTGCTTGATATAATTTGTTTCTTTATCTTTTTGCAAAATCCTTTTGGCCACGGTTTTGAAGCGATGACAGTGAGTAGCCTTCTGGGGTTTCAGGATAAGTATATGGCTGTGCTTAGTAAAAATTATGCATATATCTGGTTCCCGGTTCTGGTGTTTATTTTTTCAAACATAATGCTTATTTCATTTATGAAAGTCAGCACACTGGAAGAATTTAATGTTATTCACCGTTATTTTATGAAAAAAAAGGTTCGCAACGAGAATGACAGCATGCAGGGGGTCTTTCATTCCTTCAAGAATGTTATTTTTTCGGTTAATGTAATTGCCAAACAATTAGAGGATGAGGAAAACCCGGAAAGAAGGACTGCTCTTGTTGGAAGATTGTCACAGCTTTCTGAAAGCACTCTTGAACAAATAACAAATGTTTTGAATGTTTATAAAGATCCATCACTTTATGTCAATGAGCGGAATATAATAAAGTGCCTTGACAGAGTTATAGACAGAAGAGACAGCGAAAACAATATAGCTATTGTTAAAAAATATGATAAGGAAGCTTATGCATTTTGTGATGAATATGTAATTGAAGAGGTTTTTGAAAATATAATTAAAAATGCTGAAGAAGCCATCAAAATATCAGGAAAAAAAGAAGGAAAAATATCCATATCTGTTTCTGTTGAACATGAATGGGTTGTTGTCAGGATAACCGACAATGGGAACGGGATTCCCAAAAATCAGAAGAAGAAGGTTTTTAAGGCTTTTTTTACCACAAAAGGAACCAGCAAAAACTGGGGTATTGGGTTAAATTATGTGTATAAGAATATAAAAGCAATGAAGGGTGCCGTTTATATTCAGAGCAAGGAGGATGAGTTTACGACAGTGAATGTATTATTGAGGAAAGGCGGGAAGAAATCGTTATGGAAAAAATTAAAATAGCAATTATTGACGATATGGTTGATATTTTGGATTATTTTACGGTTGTTCTCAGCAGGGAAGCAGACATAGAAATTGTTGGCTCTGCAACAAATGGGGAGGACGGAGTGAAGCTTGTTCTTGAAAAACGTCCTGATGTTGTACTGATGGATATTCAGATGGAACATAAAGATGCAGGAATTGAGGCTATTGCT
>JAZNLK010000003.1:0-6048 GCA_045579055.1 Clostridia bacterium | reverse complement strand
ATAAGAACAACAGAACATCCCATAAATGAGAATGAAAGATATATTGTGGCAATCAATTTCTCAGACGATAAACAAAAATGCAACTTGATAATTAATGATGGCTGGCAGGTTTCAGAGGAGTATTACAACTCTGTTGAGTCGGGAATTTTGGAACTGGAAAACAACGATGCTGCAATATTTAAAATATCAAAAAGTATATAAAGGCAGGTTTTATGAAATGAGTGTATATACATTTGACGACAAAGCAAAAAACATAAAGATAACAAAAACAGACCTCCCATCGCCTTGGATAAATTATTTATCCAACGGCAGTCTTCACGGTTTTGTTTCTCAGGTGGGCGGAGGCTTTTTGTGGTATAAGGATGCAATAGACTGCAGAATATCACGTTACAGAATGAATCACTTTCCCATAGACAGTCCCGGATTTTATATATACATAAAAAATGAGGATGGCACTGTCTGGTCTCCGACATTCAGACCAACCGAAGAAAAATTGGACGATTGGTCGGCAACCCACGGAGCAGGCGAAACATCTTTTTATGCAAAACACAATGATACAGAGGCTTTTTTGAAGCTTTATATAACTCCCGACTATGATGTTCTCGTGTGGGATTTGGAGATAACGGACAAGGGCAAACAAGTTAAAAATTTTGATGTTTTTGCTTACGTGGAGCTTGCTCAGTTTGCGTGGCATGGTGATGAGGAATCGGGGTACTATTGGAGACATATGTTAAAGACCTGGTTTGATGAGAAATCACAGTCTCTGATGTATATGTTCCATTATCCGAAGAATGATCACGAAAAAGAAACCTTACCACTTGTGTGGTTTGGCTCGGACAGAAAAGTTGAGAGCTTCAGCGGTGACAGAGATGCATTTATGGGTAATTACCGTTATGAAAGGAATCCTGCTGCAGTGGGAAAGGGAATCTGCGGAAACGAAGAAATAAATTCGGGAAATCCCTGTGCGGCATTACATATTAAAGTGAACACTGAAAAAGAGAAAAGTCAGAAAATTAAATTTTATTTAGGATTATCCCAAGGGGCTCTTTTAAAGTTTGAACAGGCTAAGGCTGATGCCTTTGAAACTTTAACAAAATTCAGAACAACTGACGAGATTGATTTACAGTATTCAAAACTGAGAAATTGGTTTGCTGATTACTTTGGAAAGTTTAGCTGTACCATTCCTGATAAGAATGCAGAAAGACAGATAAACATTTGGGGTCCACTCAACGCATTGCAGACTGCACGTTATTCCCGTTCGGTAAACGCACTTGCTCCGGGAGTGCGGCATATCGGCACACGGGACAGTGCACAGGATATGTTGGCTATGTGTCACTCCAACACTCAGATGGCAAAGGAAATGTTTTTGTATCTCATATCAAAGCAGTTTGAGGACGGCTCGTGCACTCCGCTGTCAAGCAAACAACCGGGGTTTATTTGCAACACAAAGGCGATAAAAAGCGATGTGCATCTGTGGCTTCCGCTTCTGGCGTATCTTCTTGCGGCTGAAAGTAATACGGATTTTCTGAAAACGGAACTTCCCTTCCTTGAGAAAGACGGTATAAGCGAAAATGGTATGGCAACGGTGTGGGAACATCTTCTTCGTGCAGTGGAATTCACCGAAACGCATCTTGGTGCAAACGGAATTCCCCTTACATTGAGAGGCGACTGGAACGACATTATCGGAAAGTTTTCTCAGGGAGGAAAAGGTGAATCAGTATTTGCGGCTCAGCAGTATGTTGTGGCTCTTGATAAACTGATAAAGCTTGCAAAGGCTATTGGTGATACAGCAAGTGCAGAAAAACTTGCAGGATACAAAGAAAAACAGCAAAAAGCCATTCTGAACTGTGCGTGGAACGGCAAGTGGTGGTACAGATGCTTTAAGGATGACGGAACTCCCGTTGGATGCGAGAGCGATGAGTTCGGAAAGGTGTGGATAAATTCACAGACCTGGTCCGTAATCAGTGGTGTGGGAACAGAAGAACAAAAATGTGCAGGTATGGATGCGGTAAGCAAGTATCTTGACACAGGTATGGGGCTTCGAAAGCTTGCACCGGGATTTGAAACCTACCCCAATGTGAAAGACCCATTCAGTACATATAATCCGGGTAATGGCGAAAATGGAGCGGTCTTCTGTCATGCACATACATGGGCGGTGATAGCGGAGGCAATACTCGGCAACGCAGACAGGGCATGGAAATACTACAATGATATTCTCCCCCATAACTGTGTGGAAAAGGCGGGAGTTGATGTATATAAGGCAGAACCTTATGCGTGGGTGAGCAATATTGTTGGCGTTGAGAATCCAAAACGAGGATGGGGAAATGTTTCACATATTACGGGAACTGCACCGTGGATGGTTGTTGCGGCTGAAAGATACCTTCTGGGAATCAGAAGCGAGCTTGACGGAGTTGTGATAGACCCATGCATTCCCAAAGAATGGAACAAAATCACAATTAGACGAGAATATCATGGAAAGAACTTGAATATTACTGTTGATAATTCAAACGGTGTCACAAAAGGGGTGAAACAGCTCAAAGTGAACGGCAACATTATTGACGGAAACTTTATATCAAAGGAATTTGTTCCAAACTGTGAAGAACCTTCGATAGAAATAATTGCATATATGTAAGGTGTGTGAGATTTATATGAAAATTACAGACTCATATTTGAGATTGGCAAACGGAAAAATACAAAATAACAATATCAAAGTAAAGACTGAAAATGTTGAAAATGTAGTTTGCGTAAACATTAACGGTTTTTCGGAATCAAAATTAGACGGTGATTTTTCGGCAGGAATTGATATTGAAATTAATGATATTGTAGAAGTTTTTTCGGACTATTCGGTGGGAATATTCTGGGCAAACCCACATTTTGGAGCTGATTTGTCTACCGTTCCGGATGAAACTCAGGAGCTTGTTTATAAGAAAAAAGACGGAACATTTGGTGTGATAGTACCAGTGGTGTCAGAAAACTACAAATGTGTTTTGATTGGCAAGTCCGAAAACACTATTACGGCAAAGCTGTTCAGCTGGTACGAAAATCTTTGTGTCTGCAACGGTCTTGCATTCGTGTGGGCAGAGGGTAAAAATCCCTATACTTTGCTTGATGAATGTTTTGCTGCCGCATGCAAGTTGTTGGGCAACAGATGCCTGACTATAAAAAGCAAAAGATATCCCGAAATCTTTGAATATCTTGGCTGGTGCAGTTGGGATGCATTGCAAATTCGTGTAAACGAAAAGGATTTGCTAAAAAAATGCGATGAATTTACAGAAAAGAATATTCCCGTGAGATGGGTTATTATTGACGATATGTGGGGTGACGTGAGGGATTTCTATGATGCCGAATATACGACCCGTGACGAAATGTTTGAAGTTATGCATGCCGCAAAGCTTTATTCCAAAGAGGCAGATTTAATAAGATTTCCGGAAGGATTAAAGGAATGTGTGTCGAACATAAAAGAAAAAGGCTATAAGGTTGGTATGTGGCATCCCACAACGGGATACTGGATGGGTATTGACCCTGACGGTGACTTGTACAAAGAATGTGAAAATTTGCTCATTCAGACTGATTCGGGCAGATATATTCATGATTACAAAAGAGAAAAGTCCTATCTTTATTACAATCTGATTCATGATTTTTTCAGAGAATGTGATGTTGATTTTGTGAAAATAGATAATCAGAGTATGATGTCAAGGCTGTATAAGGGACTTGCACCAATCGGTAAAATTGCAAGAGAATATCACGACGGTATGGAAGCCTCTGTCGGACAGCATTTTGACAATAATGTTATAAACTGTATGGGGATGTCCAGCGAGGATATGTGGAACAGAACTGTCAGTGCTGTTTCACGGTGCAGTTCCGATTTTCTTCCTGAAAGTGCTCAGTGGTTCAAGCGGAATACTATCAAATGTGCTTATAACTCGGCAGTGCAGGGTCAACTTTATTACTGCGACTGGGATATGTGGTGGTCGGATGACGGTCAGGCTGTTAAGAATAGCATATTGAAAGCTGTCAGCGGTGGACCGATATATATGAGTGACGAGCTTGACAGAAGCATTCGAGATGTTATTATGCCCCTTGTTTTGAGTGACGGAAGGATTTTGAGATGCGACAGACCGGGTATGCCGACTGTTGACTGCCTTACCAATAACCCCTCAGAGTCGGGAAAAATATTTAAAATTCAAAATATCTGCGACAGTAGCGGTGTGATTGCTGTATTCAATTTTGATAATGACGGCAAATCGGTGAACGGAATGGTATCTCCCAAAGATGTTTGCGGAATTATTGGCAACGAATTTGTGTTATACGAGCATTTTTCGGGGGAATACACAATTCTCAAAAAAGATGAAAAAATAGATATTACATTGAAAAATCAGGATGACTATAAACTGTACATTGTTGTTCCGGTTACAGATGGCTTTGCACCCATTGGAAGGATTGATAAATTTATTTCACCAAAGACAATCAGGGCTGTAGTGGGCGAAAATATTGACCTTTATGAAAAAGGTGAATATGCTTATGTGAAGAACGGCGAACTGTATATTGTTCAAAACTGAGAGGTAGATTTATGAAAAAGATAGGAAAAGAAGTTTTATTTCTTGAAGCAAAGGCGGGTAATCCCCGAAATGGCGAAGGCTCTTTTTTGAGGATTGATGAGAACACAATTATGTATGCATACACAAAGTATGAGGGCGATGACTGGAATGACCATTGCCCTGCGGATATTTATGCAATATATTCCTATGACGAGGGCGAAACATGGCTGGATGAAAGGTTGATAGTAAAACACGATTCCGCAAATGTAATGTGTGCATCACTTCTTCGTTTGGGTAATGGGGATATAGGCACTTTTTACCTTAAAAAAGAAAACGCAACTTGTTCCTGCGTTGTGTATATGGTCAGATCATCCGATAACGGTGAAACATGGTCTGAGCCAATTCGATGCATAAACGAAGATAAGTATTTTGTTACTAATAATGACAGAGTTATCAGACTTCAAAACGGCAGAATTCTGATTCCTGCCAACTGCCATCCTTTTAATGAAGAATCTCCAGTGCCGGGAAGTTTTAATATCAGTATGATTGCAAAACTTAATGTTTTTGCATCGGACGATGACGGATACACCTGGTATAAATTGGCAGAGGATATTGAAATGCCTGAGAAAGAAAGCGGTACAGGACTTCAGGAAAGCGGACTGTTTCAGCGTGAAACAGGGGAGGTTATTGCGTGGTCCAGAACAGATATGGGATTTCAGTATGAATGTGTATCCTGCGATAACGGCAAAACATGGACAACACCGCACCCCAAAAAGATTTTCACCTCACCGGCATCTCCTATGAGCATGAAAGGAGTTTGCGGAAATAAGGTTGTGGCAATTTTTAATCCGATTCCGTCTTATACAACCCGTGAGCTTGAAGACGGCAGAACATGGGGGAGAACACCTTATGTCTGCGCTGTTTCAGAGGATGACGGAAATAAGTTTGATAAGATTTTCTGTCTGGAGGACGACGCTAAAAACGGTTATTGCTATGCCGCAATTTTTGACGGCGGTGACTATGTTCTTGTTGCATATTATCATTCGAATAATTCAGAGGGTTGCTTAAATTCTAATAAGATGATAAAGATAACAAAAGAGGAATTGGATGAGGAATTAGTATGAGAATTTATGAAAGACTTGACAAAATAAGCGAAAACAGAGAACCCCAAAGGGCGTACTACATACCTTATGATTCTTTGGAAAAAGCATTGAACGGAAAGAAAGAAGAGTCAAAATTTTATCGTCTTCTAAACGGAGAATGGAATTTTAAGTATTATGAGTCAGAATTTGATATGCCTGACAAAATAGAGGATTGGAATAAAATATCTGTTCCGTCTTGCTGGCAGATGCACGGATACGACCAGATTGGATATACCAATGTTAACTATCCGTTTCCCGTTGACCCACCATATGTTCCTGATATAAATCCTGTGGGTGTGTATAACACAAGTTTTTTAATTGACGGTGAGTGGGGAAAGAGAAAAACATATATAGTTTTTGAGGGCGTA
>JAZNLK010000002.1:0-8446 GCA_045579055.1 Clostridia bacterium | reverse complement strand
CCACCGCCTATTCATATCAGCATGGAGCATATGATTATTATGTGACAGACGGTAATTATAATACTTGGTGGACACGTGCAAACCCCGGCGATGAAATGTGGGTGCAGGTAGACTTGGGTGCTCAGCACCAGATTACATCCGTTGAGCTTGTTCCACGTCGGGATTCTGACATCGAACATTACCGTAAGGATTTTGTGCTGATGCTTTCAAATACGGCAGATTTTTCGGGCGAGGTTGTTAAGTATGAAATGGATCCCGCTCCGGTGCCATACATGGAGAATATCATTTTTGAAACAAACGGTCTGCCTTTCCGTTATGTGCGAATTCAAAAGCCTAAGGAATCAGGCACAAACATTGCACACGTGGCTGAAATTGAAGTATATTCCGATTTGAGTGCCCTGAAAAAAGAAGGCTTGAGTTTCAATGATGTGGAAAAGGGAACAGAGCTATATGGAGCATTGTCTTTGCTCAATGCAATTGGGGCGTGTCCTGAAGGAAGTGAGTTTAATCAGGGAAACCTGATGACAAGAGCAACGGCTGTCAGCCTGATTGTGCAAGTCTTTAATGGTGAAGTGACCAACGGGAAATCAATAAGCACACCCGTATTTTTGGACGTTGATGAGTCCAATCAATACTTTGACACAATCCAGACAGCATATGCTTTGGGATATATCACAGGTGACGGTAATTCACGATTCCGTCCCAATGATTATGTGACCAGAGCGGACTTTTTGTTAATGACTTTGAGAGCAATGGGCTATGACACATCAATGTATGCTGAACCCATATATTATATTCAGGCGGTAATCAAACACGGCAAAAAGCTGGATCTGGAAGAAAACACATCATCGGGTGAATATTATGATTTCCTGAAACGCGGTGATGCATATATCATCATGGCAAATGCCATAACCAAGCCTCAGGCAGAGATAATATATTCAGCTGCAGGCGGATATACGGCAGTTGGACGAGAAAGAGAAAGCCTGCTTGAATCTAAGTATAAGATGACGCTTTATGAAGGTGTTGTTCAGGAAAACAAGAAGACCTCTTTGATTGATGAAAAGAAAGTTGCAAACGATACGACTAAAGCAGTCGTGGGTGGCAAAACCTTTGATGACAGTGAAAATATGCTGAAAGACAGTCTAGGAAAGCACGTGACGGTGGGAACCTATGAGGATAATCCCAACAAAATTGTCGTCTTTTGGGAAAGTCCGGAAAACAGTGAGATAGTCATTGATGCATCGGCTTTGGATTGCACGGAATCAGATATCAGAAGCAATGTAATAAAGGCTTATGATTCATCTGACAAAAGCCGAAAGTATACTCTTTCCGAAAAATATGATGTGGTTTACAACGGTGTGGTGCAGCTTTCATATCAGCCTTCCGATTTACTTATAGAAAACGGTGATATTACACTTTTGGATAATAATGATGACAGAAGGTTTGATGTGGTATTTGTAAATGAATACACAGTGCACCGTCTTATGTCGGTATTCGTTCAGGATGAACGTCTTTCTCTGACAGATTCCGAAGGTCAAAGATTTACATTTGATGAAGAAAATGTAACATATTATAACTATCTTGGCAATGTGGAGAAGCTCAAGAGACTGAAAGCAAATCAGGTGGTAAAGCTTTATACATCAGCGGATGGTGATGTTGCGCGGATTGTTGAGTGCAAAAAGCTTGAAAACCGTGTTATTGAAGCTACATCAGGTGAAAGCTTTACGCTCAGCGGAGTTGAGTATGAATTTGCTTATGAAAAAGACAATATCCCCGGAATGTTTTCACTGGGGGATACGGTGACAGTATTTTTGGATGACAGTGACAGAATTTTGTGGATGACCAAGGCAGAAGAAGTTTTGGGTCAGGACTGGACCATTGGATTCTTCCAGGGTCATAAGCAGGAATCAGGCTTTGATGAGCCTCTTTACAGCCGTGTTTTCACACAGCACAACAAATGGGAAGTTTATCCTTATGCAAAGAAGGTCAAGCTGGATGGAGTATCTGTTTCAGTAAAGGAACTGAAAAACATTCTGACACAGAACGCAAACGGATTTTACACACTTAATTTTATGTGTTTCAAGCTGAATGGCAACAATGAAATTGCCGAACTGGATTCACTAAACCGAACAGAGCATGAGGAAGATACTTCCATGAATTATTCTGTTGAAAACCGTGTGGGCAGAGAAATGTATTCAAAGGCATCGGGCTCCTTCTGGTTGAATCACACCCAAACTGCAAAAATTGAAAACAAATCTCCCGTTTTTGTTCTTCCGGTGAAGGACGACGGAAACAGCAGTACCGTTAATGGTGACTTCTGGACAGGATATGCGTACGATGATTATTATCAGGTTTATCCCGAAGTGGTTAATGTGACAACAAACCTGAACATCAAAAACCACGATATTGATTTGTATATGCAGAACCCTGAAACCGGTTTCTTCAAGTTTGCGGCACAGAGAAGGGAATATGCAGATTTGCAGGGTACCTATGATGTTGTAACAGACCCTGCTGCACCTTCGTTGTTGGTTGAAGAGGTTTCTACGGTATACGACCAAACAGATGAAACAGTGTATATTGAGATATCGGGTTATAATGTACTGACACAGCAAAAAGCCACTATTTATGTGGAAGAGGATGCCATTTTGGTTGAACACGGTTTGTATTATCAGGAGTTTATCACAGCTCCCACAAATGGTGTTGCAACACAGTATCTTGGCAATGAATGGCAGATGGATGGAATTTTGCTTGCGAAGACCATTGCCGCAAATCCTGAACTTGAAAGTGTTTTAATCAAGAGTGCATCAGATATCGGCTTTGGAGACATAATCAGGTATCAGACCCTGAATGGCAGAAAAACCGTTACAGCAGTGGACAGAGTTTTTGATTATGACGAAAATCAACTTCCCGAACAGAAGCGTGCATCGTGGCTTTGCGTTGGCTCAACCAATGTGTCAACATATATAGCGACCTATTATTATCAGTTTGCGGATCTTTCAAAGCTTACCGATACCACTTATTCATTCCGGACACAGTATCGGGATGAAACCAGCGGTGAATACAGCGAATATGTCTATATGAAGAATATGCTGACAAAGAATTTCCTGTGTGATCCATATGAAAAAACCATCAAAAACATCAGCGATTTGTCGCCTTATGAGGCTGAGTCGTACAGACATATGATACTGAACTCAGGCGGTACTCCCAGGTCAGCGATTGTGTATTTGTATAAATAAGCGGAGGTAAATTGTATGTCTTTGCATATTGAGAAAAACAACAGAGAGGTGTTCTGGGACTATCATTTGGTGGACGAAAGCAAGACAACCGCTGTACTTACCATGAACAAACCCATCAAACGTGAGTTGGTATGCACCCTTGACAAACCTTGGGAGGGTGATTCCAGCATCTATTTCCATATTGTTGAAACAGATGAAGGATACCGTATGTATTATCTTGGAATTATGGCAGTACATAACGGTGTTGAAAAGCCTTTTAATGCTTGCTTTATGGAAAGCAAGGATGGAATCACCTGGCATCGTCCTGAACTGAACGTTTGTGAGTTTGAAGGCAATACCAAAAACAATATTATTCTGAAACAGAGCAAGGAGCATCAGTTGGACAATTTCTTTGTCTTCAAGGATGAGAATCCTGCGTGCTTGCCCGAGGAAAGATTTAAAGCACTTTCGCATTTTGAGTGTGAAGGAAAGCCTTTTCCTGACAACCGTGAGCTTTGGTGCTACACCAGTCCTGACGGAATACATTTCAAAAAAGCATGGATGATGACCGATGGAAGTGTGCCAAACGGCGGAATTTTTGACTCTCTGAATATAGCTTACTGGGACAAAAGAAAGAAAAAGTATGTGGCGTATGTGCGGGGTCTTCACAAAGGCCCCGGCGCCGGAACAGCAGGCGGTTTGCGTGACATCAGGTATATGGAATCGGACGATTTCAAAAACTGGTCTAATCCTGTTATCTTGCGATACGGTGAGAAGGATGATTATGAGCTGTATACAAATAATGTAATTCCATATTACCGTGCTCCGCACGTGGCTGTTGGCTTCCCCACAAGATACACCGAGAAGCACAGATGGCTGAAAAATTTCGACCAGATGTGCGAAGGGAACATAAAAAAGAGGAAAGAACACTTTGAAACTCTTCCCCGTCTTGCCTGGGCACTAACCGACGGATTGTTTATGAGCTCCCGAAACGGTCTTGACTGGCATAGGTTTGATGAGGCGATGTTCACTCCTGAAACAGAGCACACCTTCAACTGGATATACGGTGATTGCTATCCTGCATACGGTATGATTGAAACACCAAGGGAATATCCTCATATAACCAATGAGATTTCAATGTTTATGAAGGAAGGTCATCGTGGAACAGATCCTGCAAGACTGTATCGGTATACCATACGTCTGGACGGATTTGCATCATTTCGTGCGGGCTATGAGGAAAAAGAGATTGTGACAAAGCCGTTCACGTTCACAGGTGAGGCAATGGAACTGAATTTCAGAACCTCGGCAAAGGGATATATCATTGTCGATGTGCTGGATGATTGCGGAAGACCCCTTGACGGCTTTTCAAGCTATGAAATATTCGGTGATGCACTTGACAGACCTGTTTTATTTCAGGATGGTGCAGAACTGAAGAGTCAGGAAGGAAAAACAGTCAAGTTGCGGTTCAGAATGAGTGATGCGGATGTTTATTCATTTGTCATTAAATAAAATTTAAAATAAATAAAGATCTATGAAGGGAGGATAGCGTTTTTAAAAAATCAGAATTCATCATTATGAATGGAGGAAAATGTATGAAAAAATTAATAATTACTTTGATTTTGACAGCTATGTTGTTCAGCATGGTAGGCGTACAGAGTGTCGGAGCGGCAGACAATTCGGCAACTCTTGATGTGTATTCAACCGGCGGCGGCTATCTTGTTATGGCTGAAGGCTCGGCTCTTGCAGGAAAAGACCTGATGTTTTATGCGGCAAGTTTTGACACTCAGAACAGAATGGTTGGTGTTGAATTGGAAGAAGCTACTGTCGAAAATGGCAAGATTTGGGCAAATTTTGCAATAAATGCTAAAAAGGCAAATTATTTTGATAGTATTGCAACCACAAAATTCTTGCTTTGGGATGAGACAACGGCATCGCCTCTGACAGAAGTTAAGACAAACAGTGCGGCAACTCCTGTTGCAACAGTTGATGCGGCGGCATCTTCTGCTGTGTTTGCATCTTCTGCAACGGACGGACATTTGCCCGAGGCAGCCTTTGACGGCAATGCAGAAACCTATTGGGAGGCATATACCGAAGGAGCACCAACAGCAACGGGTGAGTCCTGTTACAGACAGAGAATGATTGTGGATTTGGGTGCTGAATATCCCATCGACTCAATTGAATACCTTCCTGCAGATGAGGAGTCGGCAAAAATGTTTGACATTTTTGTTACCAATGATTCACAGTTTGTATTTTCAAATGTTAAGTATATTTACGGCAGAAACGAAACAGCTGTTTCAACAACAGAACCAACTGTTTTCCCTGTGAATGAAGCAGGCTCATATCGCTATGTGGTTGTTGAAAAGATTTTTGGCAATGGTTCTCTTGCAATCAAGGAACTGAAGGTTAATGTGCCGTCAGAATTTTATGATGTTCGTGTTGACAGACAGAATTATCTGACCGATAATGTTTACGGTTACAGAACAGCTAACGGCAAAACAGCAGGAGCTTTTGCATACAATGTTTTTGGCGGAAAGATGATTTCACAGACTGCTTACGATGCAATTTCTCTTGCAATTCCTCTGAATAACGTTTCGCCCATTAGCCACATTGCACTTGAATCGGGTGACACGGGAACAGGTGAAAATCAGTATGATTTCCGTTCCAATTTCAGGATTCTCGGTCTTGAAGCAGGAGAATGTACACTGTCGGGCGGTCAGCCTGTGTTTGATTTGGAGAATGCAGATGTTCTGGCAACACAGGATGGAATTGCCGGCCTTCCCACTTACGGTTATTCGGGACTGATTATCTATGATGTACCGCAGCAGTTTGCATCAAAACAGTATGAATATATCGTTTTCTACAAAGATACAAAGTATAACGACAAGCTTCAGCTTCGTATGAATTCGGTTTATGTTTACAACTATCAGCAGGCAGAAGAATACGACTCAGTAACAGACGCAGCGTCTGACAGCATGGTATACACAATCACAAATTCAACAGGTCACGCAGGTGCATACGCAGTTGATAATGACCCTGCAACATATTATGAAAGCGGTTCTGCAACGGATGCAAAGCGTAACAACCTTGTTGTTGACCTTGGTGCATCATATCCCATTGCATCAATTGATTATCTGCCAATGAATGACGACACAGCGGCATCAAACTATTCAATCTATGTGTCAAATGATCCTCAGTTTGCGGCAAAGGAACTGGTTCACAGCCAGGGTGCAACAGTTGCAGACAAAGCTAATGCTACAAATTATGTGGTTGTTGGTGACACACCGTACCGTTATGTTCTTGTCGAAAAGGAAACAGGAAAGCTTGGTGTTGCAGAAATCAACGTTAATGTTCCTTCGGAATACTATGCTGATGCAGTTGGCGTTAACCGTGCAAACTTTGAGATTAAGAACAGAGGAACAAAGGTATGGCGTTCAGCTATGCCCAACGCAGTTAAGGGTCAGGTTGGTCAGCTTAATGGTGAAAATACATTGCAGACTTATGTACACACTTGGAATAATCTGTCAGAAACCTCAACGGATACCATGTATCTGTATTATGATTTGGGTGAAGGCGGTGCAAAGGTTGATACAATTGCTTTTGCAGACTGTGCATCGGATGCAGAACCTGCTAATTTGGCACGACGCAGTGATTTCAAGGTCGTTCTTTCAAATAATGCTGATTTGTCAAACAGCGTGACGGTATATACACAGAATGGTGTTGCAGGCGGAAATGACGGCTCAAAGGATTCGGGTCTTGTTCTTTATCATGTTCCCGAAGTATACAAGAATAACAACTATCGTTATGTTGGTATATACAAGGATACCAAATCTTATGTCAATGCAGCTTGGAGCTTGAGACTTGGCTACGGTATAATGGACATTTATACTGCAAAGCCCAAACAGGTGGAATATGATTCAGTGACAGATGCGGCATCTGACAGCATGGTATATACTATCACAAACTCAACAGGTCACGCAGGTTTGTATGCTGTTGACAATGATCCTGCAACATATTATGAAAGCGGTTCTGCAACAGATGCAAAGCGTAACAACCTTGTTGTTGACCTTGGTGCATCATATCCCATTGCATCAATTGATTATTTGCCTATGAATGACGATGCAGCGGCATCAAACTATTCAATCTATGTGTCAAATGATCCTCAGTTTGCGACAAAGGAACTGGTTCACAGTCAGGGTGCAACCGTTGCCGACAAGACAAATGCAACAAATTATCCCATGTATGACGAAACCCCTTACCGTTACGTTCTTGTTGAAAATGAAACAGGCAAGCTGGGTATTGCGGAAATCAACGTTAATGTTCCTTCGGAATACTATGCTGATGCAGTTGGCGTTAATCGTGCAAACTTCGAGATTAAGAACAGAGGAACAAAGGTATGGCGTTCAGCTATGCCCAACGCAGTAAAGGCTCAGGTTGGTCAGCTTAATGGCGAAAATACATTGCAGACTTATGTACACACTTGGAATAATCTGTCAGAAACCTCAACGGATACTATGTATCTGTATTATGATTTGGGTGCAAACGGTGCAAAGGTTGACACAATTGCTTTTGCAGACTGTGCAGCGGATGCGGAGCCTGCAAATCTGGCTCGCCGCAGCAATTTCAAGGTTATTCTTTCGAATAATGCTGATTTGTCAAACGGTGTGACCGTATATACTCAGACAGGTGTTGCAGGCGGAAATGACGGTTCAAAGGATTCGGGTCTTGTTCTCTATCATGTTCCTGAAGCGTATAAGAACACCAATTACCGCTATGTTGGTATATACAAGGATACCAAATCATATGTCAATGCAGCTTGGAGCTTGAGACTTGGTTACGGTATTATGGATATTTATACTCAAAAGTAAAGATATATTTTGATACATACTGGTGAAAGGCTTAGAATGGCGTGCGCAGAATTAGAAATCCTGTGATAAGCTTTTTCTAAAAAGAAAAGACTTAAATTTTTTGAAAATTCAAGTCTTTTCTGCTTTCACGGTATAATTAAACAGTAATACATTCTGCAGAAAAAAGACAGGGACAGTTTATATAGTGAGAGGAATGATGTGAGTGGAAATATTGACCGAGAAAGTGACTAAACACGGTGTGGTCAGAAGGCGAAAACGAGTAGGAAGAGGAAAGACGTTCCAGCTTTTGTGTCTTGCCTTACCCGGAATAATCTGGTTGATTGTATTTTGTTACATACCCATGGGCGGGTCATTGGTTGCTTTCAA
>JAZNLK010000001.1:0-2895 GCA_045579055.1 Clostridia bacterium | reverse complement strand
CTCAGATTGGGGTTCAGGATCCTACTCAGACGGTTGATCCCGGTGTTTCTGTCACACCAACCAAACCTTTTGACAGCGGAAGTCAGGAGTACATTCAGGACACACCTCTTACCATCCACAAACAGCCCGAAGGCTCAGAGGCGGAAGAATATGGTTCAAAATATGAGCTTGAGGTTCAGGTATATGGAGGAAAAGCACCTTATACATATGAATGGCAGTACAATGGTTACAGAAATCAGAAAACTAAAATTGAAAATGGCGATTATGTAAAGGATGCGAACAGTGCTGCACTGATACTTTCCATTGAAAAGGAAAACACACTTTTAGGTGCGGCAATTTCCTGTAAGATTACCGACAGCGAAGGAACTACAGTTACAACCGATGCAGTAAAGGTTTACGGACCTTTCTCAATGCCCGTTGATGATTGGACTTTAGAATCCGGTAAAAATACACTTATCGGCAGAGTGTCAGACGGTATTCTTAAAAAAGGTGAAAAGGTTTCTGTTATAAGGGACGGCAAGGTTATCGCAATAGGCGTTGCAGAAGATTTGCAGATGTTTAATAAGTCGTTGGATGAAACAGTTAAAGGCGATAACGTTGGAATCGTATTTAGCAGAGAAAATGGTGTATTGCCATCTAAGGGTGATATAGTAGTTAAATATCAGCCGTCACACATTGTTGACACAAGCGATATTGTAAACTAGTTTATCGGCTAAAATAACATTTTTAATAACATAATTTGCTGTATTACGGATTCGGATTAAAGAAAGGATGAAGAAAATGATGAAAAAAAGAATAATTTGTATTTGTACAGTCCTTTGCTTGCTTTTTATGATTTCCGGTTGTGCGGAATCCAAAAAGGAAACCGAGCAACAGCCGACACAGGGAAATGCCGAAGAACAGCAATTTGATTCTGACACAAAAGAGGAAAGCGAATTTGTCGGAATTGCAGTTGGAGATTCTTATCTTGAGGAATGGTATGAAAATTATGTTGTGACAAGGGTGTTATGGCAAAAACTCAGATTGAGCGATGAGGATAGTCAGAAGTATCCAAAGCTTTCTGCCGCATTGGAAAAGTTTAACGATGACGGAGCGGCTGAAGCAGAGGCTATAATGACCGAGTTTGAATCTGCAGCAGCAGAGCTCAGCGGAGATGAAGAAAATCCTGTATACTGTGAAGCGGAAGCTGAAATTTTCATGCAAAGGGCAGACAAAAATATAGTAAGTTTTTTGGAAAATGTTTATCTGTATTCCGGAGGTGTTCATCCTGACTATTTTGTGAAAGGCAGAAACTATGATACGGAAACCGGTGAAAAGGTTGAGCTGACAGATGTTTTGAAAGATATGGAAACCCTTCCTTCTGTTTTGGAAAGTAAAATCACCAAAAAATACAGTGACGTGGCTTTTTATGAACTGGAAGACACCTTCAGTAACTATAAACCTGAGGAATTTATGTGGACGGTTGATTATCAGGGAATAACCTTCTGGTTTAGTCCTTATGATATTGCTGCATATGCTGCCGGAACACTTTCGGCGAAGATATGGTTTGATGAAATGCCTGAAATATTCAACGAAAAGTATATGGAGGCTCCCGATAATTATGCCATAGCACTTCCTTTTAACATTGATATGGAGTTTGATATGGTTAAAGGTGACGGAAAAACAGATTCCCTTTACATCTCAAAGGAACTTGACCAATACGGTTCGTATAATATGCTTTCGGTAACCGTAAACGATGATACATATGTTGATGAAATCAACTATGCATATTATTTTGATACATACCTTGTGCATATGGGTGACAGAAACTATATATATTCAGATTCCAAAAGCGATAATGATTATCACACCTTGTGCGTTCTTGATATAAATGATGGGGAAATGTATCAGCATGAGCCTTGGTACGGAACGCAAGTTTTCGCCGAATATGTTGAGGAAGGATTTGAAACCGGAACGGTGTACACAGAGGTTTTGAACAATCCCGATGAGTTCAGGCTGATGTTCCGATTCGATTTACTGGGCACACGAGACGGTGTTGCCGGATATAAGATAAATGCGGAGGACGGTACATTCTCAATGGTGGATGATTCCTTCAATATCGAAAGTGAGTTCGGGCTCACAACAATAATTCCCATTGAAGCAGAGTTGGTGGCTGACGGAACAAAAACAGAAATTCCTGAAGGAACGGTGCTGTATCCGTTGAGAAGTGACGGGGCGACTTACATTGATATGAAAACCGAGGATGGTCAGGAAATCAGACTGGAATATGATATGGTGGAATATCCGCACACGGTAAACGGAGTTCCCGAGGATGAATGTTTTGAAGGTATAATGTATGCGGGGTGATTGTATGAAGATGATGAAAAATTTTATAGCAGTTGCAGTAATTCTAACAATTTTTGCAGCTTTGTTCGGATGTGCGAAGGGGAAAACGCAGGAGACAGAAGAATCGAAGGTTGTGGAGAATCCGCAGACGCAAGATGAGGTAGAAACACCGGAAGAGCCGGAGGAGGCGGAAGATGTGCAGGTGCTTGACAAAGACGGTATGGTCTACAAGGACTCTGATTACAGAAGCATATATGCAAATGTTTTTGACTTCGACGCCTATGACGGGCAGCCCATGTTTGCCGTAGCTTTTCTGGGATACGGAGACAGAATGGAGTTCAGACATACATACGTGGAGGGCGTTTTTGAATCTCTTGGTGACCATGAAATTGAACAGATTGGGCATATAGATTATGAAGGTGATGAATGGTATCTGGTTGTTCCACGATATATGGAAGATGTTGAAATCAGAAATCTTGAAACGGATGAAGTGCATACCGTATACAATGGCGAAGCCTTTACCGTGAAGTGTAATCTGTCCGAACTTCACCCCAATATTGAAATCAGCAC